>JAUYTA010000110.1 GCA_030695265.1 Bacteroidota bacterium | reverse complement strand
AAATTAAAACCTGTTATCAGAACAATTAATTCTGCCATTACCGGTTCAATCAAAGGAAGAATTTCTCCGATCGGCGAAAATGTGGTGGTAACTGCCACATCAAATGGAATTTCATACTCATCGGTAACCAATGCAAACGGCGCGTTTCTAATTTCAGGACTGCCTTCAGGAACATATAGCATTACTGTAACGCCTGCCCTACCGTTGTTGCCCGTTACCATTGCAGCAAAAACCGTAGTTGTTGGAGTTTCGACCGACCTGGGTATAGTGGTATTTTAACCGGAATCAATCAATTCGCACAAAGTTGTAACAGAATACTCTTTACTAAAAAAAACAAAATGAGAAAATCAATTCAATTTCTTGGATTCTTAGCCCTGATACTTAGCTTGTTGTTAAGCTCATGCGGGCCGAGCAAAAAACTTGTGCTTTCGCAGGCAAGGGTGGATAAACTTCAAAAAGACAACGCCGAAAAACAAAGCCAGCTCGACAATACCCAAAATCAGCTTGCAGACTGCAACGTTCAGGTAAAAAACCTTAAAAACGAAACCTCCTCACTTCAGGATGAAAATGCTTCGGTTCTAAACGATTTGAGGACTCTTTCAAAAGAATCAAAAATGACCATTGCCGATCAGGCCAAGCGGTTAAAAGACCTTCAGAATATGATTCAGAACCAGAAAAATGTGATGGACAACCTGAAAAATTCGATTGCCGATGCGCTGATGAAATATAAAAGTGACGAGCTTTCAGTGTACATTAAAGACGGAAACGTATATGTTTCGCTGGCTGAAAAACTGCTGTTCAAATCAGGCTCCGACCTTGTTGACACAAAAGGAAAAGAAGCGCTCAAAACACTGGCCCAGGTACTTTCAAGCACCAAAGACATCACTGTGCTGATTGAAGGTCATACCGACAATGTTCCTATTAAAACTGCAAAATTCAAAGACAACTGGGATCTCAGTACCGCCAGGGCAATATCTATTGTTCGTATCCTGACCAAAGACAATGGTTTTGACCCGAACCGCATTACCGCATCGGGACGTGGCGAGTTTTTCCCGGTACAAAGCAATGAAACAACTGAAGGACGTGCAGGCAACCGTAGAACTGAAGTAATTCTTTCACCGGACATGAACGAACTGTACAAACTTTTATACCAGTAAAACTGTCCGGAAAGTCATCCGATGAATATTTTTGCAAAAAGCATGAATATTTATATTAAGATAATCAGCTAATTACGAATTCATCGGATGACAATGGTAACGAAAGTGTGAATGATGTAACTCTTTCCTCAAATTGTGTAAGACTTTACAGAATGAAAGGGTACATCTTTACATTATAAAATTTTCCGCAGAATAAATTGTAAACACATGAAAGCTTTAAAATTCATTATCATAGGAATCCTGCTGTTTTTTGCAACCTCAGGCCAGGCTCAAATATCAGTGAATGTTAATCTCGGAGCGCCCCCAATGTGGGGACCAGCCGGATATACAGATGTACAGTATTACTACCTGCCCGATGTGGAAGCCTATTATGATGTTCCATCTTCACAGTTTATTTATTTCAGTGGCGGAACATGGGTACATCGCACTTATCTGCCCAGCCGGTATAGAAATTACGATTTATACAACGGTTATAAAGTAGTAATGACCGACTATCGGGGCAACACTCCATACACATATTTCAAGGAGCATAAAGTAAAATATGCCAAAGGATACAAAGGCCAGGCACAAAAAAATATCGGGCAAAAGCCTCAGGAAGGAAGCTCCGGTCCAAAAGTATATACCAAAGCCCGCTCCGATCAAAATAAGAGCCGCATTGTTGGAAAAAGTTCCGGACACGGCGGTGATAAAAATGGCGGGAAAGGCAGTGGCGGTGGAAAAGGCAAAAAGAAATAATCTCAGTATCAGAATATTTTACCAAACTTAAAAATTACACAAAATGAAAACAAGGATTTTAACATTTACATTGCTGTCCCTTCTAATGATTTTTGGGACAAATTTATCAGCTCAAAACCGCACAACCGGTGGCGAAAGTTACGGTGGTACCTTTAACGCAGGTTTGGGTATTGGCGGTTATTACGGTTATTACAACTACGTAGGGCGTTCATTGCCGGTTTTTAGCCTCAACTATGAATTTGATGTGGCCAAAAACTTTACATTGGCTCCCTTTGTCACTTTCTTATCATACAGAAATAACAAGTACTATTATCGTGAAACTGTAATGCCACTTGGTGTTAAAGGTTCATACTACCTGGATCAGGCGCTAAATGCAAATTCAAACTGGGATTTTTATGTAGCAGGTTCATTGGGATTTACAATCGTAAACACCAGATGGGATAGTGGATACGATACTTATCCCGGTTATCGTACTGCAAATCCTTTGTTTCTTGATTTGCATTTGGGAGCAGAATACCACCTCAGCAACCACGTTGGATTGTTCCTTGATTTGTCAACCGGCGTTTCAACCGTTGGTCTGTCATTCAAATAAGAACAGAACAAGCAAAACAGGTATTGTTACTGAACATACCGAAAGCATAAAAAAATCCCGTCGTAACGGGATTTTTTTATGCTACACTTATGAAGAAATGGATTAGGATTTTAATAGTATAGTCCTTTCAATTTCTAATGCATTATCATAAAAATAGCTTAATTTTAGCATCTGAGAAATATTTTTAATTTCCCGTAGCGTTTTTTTAGCTTTTTCATGTTTTTGCCTGTAAATCTGGAATTGAGCTTTTTCGATAAGAAAACGAATCCAGACATAGTATTTCATGTTTTTCGGAATAGTTACCATGCGAAATGATACCTGGCTGTATGTTTCGAAAACCTTTTCTTTCTCACCAACTTCAAATAATGCCTTAGCATAAACGGATAAAAAAAGTTGATAGAAGCAGGAGACTTTCAGATCTTTTAAAATATAATTATCAAAAATATAGTCGGCCATTTCAATGATTTCCCTGTACATTTTTGAATAATTGAAAGAGAATATTGCTGCAAATTCAAGTTGGGGAACCTCTACTCTTTTTTGAATCCCATCCATTAACAACCTGTCTGACACACGATAAACCTCGTCAATAACGCCAGGCAACAAATTCTTTTTATTTTCAGAATGAAATAGAATCTGTGGAATAAAATAGAATGAGGCCTTTAGTGAACTCTGGGGGGACTGAAGCACCAGACGGGAATTTTTTTCATATTCCTTTTTGCATTGGTCCTTATCGCCGCTGAGAAAATGCTGCATGTATTTCATAAATCTGGCATATATGATTGCCTCATCGGAATGATTGTACTTCAGGTAATAATCCAGATCATTCCCTGAATGAAGAACCAAACAATCAATGTCGAAAAACCTTTCAAAATAAAGTGTCCGTCCGATTTCAGATTGAGCATACGATGGCATCAGGATTTCGCGCAATTTTGGTTTTTTTCGCATTTCAACACCTAATACGCTGGACAAAACTGAACATGGCATATTGTAAGGTGGCAAGTTTCCAAGCAGTTTATCGCTTTCAATAATATTAAAAATATTTTTCAGAAGTTCGACCTGTTCTTCCTTAAATAGGATTTTCAAGGTAAACCTCAATATATTACATTGGAGATGGGGTGTATTGCTATAATCAACAATAATACTTTTGAGAAAGTCAATGTTCAGTCCGTTTTCTTTGATCAGGATATTTACCAAATAATAAGCGAATAAAATATTGTTTGTAAATTTCACAAAGGTACTCAGCGTGAGATAACTGTCCTGAATAGAATACTCATATAAAATATCATAATTGATCAGTTCATCATAAGCAACGTTCATGGAGGGTGTCAGGTTTAGGTCTTCCTTTCTGACTTCGGCGCTTTTCTTCCCGTATCCGCTCAACAAGAAAAATGATTTAATGATTAAAAATTTCTCATCGGAATAGGGTGAAGACAATACCGTTTTTTGGATGTACCGATTTAACAGATCGATGTCCTGGATTCTACCGTTTTGCTTATATGTCGTCAGGAACAAATACAGGATATATGGGTTATTAATAATCTCTAAAATATCGGGGTTATTGAAACACAAATCATCAAGGGTTTGATCGAAATGGCTCTTTTCCAGTATTGTTTTAATCTCTTTTCTTTTTAACAGGGGAATATTTATGAGTTCATCATCCGTTCCCTGAAATAGAACATCGAACCAAAGTGATTTCAGTATTTGATTTTTCTGCATCCGGTATAAAAACATTCTCCACTTGATAGGGCTACAGGTAATCAGTAGTTTAAACCATTCAACATGCTCATAGGAGCAGATTATATTCTGTAAATTATTGACAAAAATGTCAATTTTTTCATTTTCCGGGTAAATGTCATCGATCCCATCTATGATCAGGACAAACCTGCCTTTTAC
>JAUYTA010000088.1 GCA_030695265.1 Bacteroidota bacterium | reverse complement strand
AGGCTTACTGGATGCAGCTCGAAACCGAATGGCTACGCAGCAATCCTTCTATTGCCGGAGTGCTGGCTTTCTGTTATCTTGCCAACAATTACGGCTATACCGGCGACTGGTTTGCCGGAAACATCAAAGACCTGAAACCCACGCCTACACTCGATTGGTTTCAACATGCCTTTGCCCCAGCCGGAACGTTTATTAACCTCACCGATGAACGGTATGTCCGCCTTTCGAAACCCCATCAATCCGGTTCAACCCTTTTGTTTAATCTGGTGGGTATCAATAATCTGAATAAAGTGGCAAATGGCTCGGTAAAAGTAAAACTGCTCAACGCCAAAGGACAAACTGCTTCAGAACAGAATTTTCAGGTAAAACTGGAATCATTTCTTCGGACAGACATTCCGGCTTCTATGATTTTGCCTGCCGAAACCGGTGGTTATCTTTTGGTGGCCGAATTTACTCCTGAAAATGGACGACCAGTGATCAGTCGCCGATTCCTGAAAGTTGGTCAGGCCGAAAAATATAGTTATTTCAATTTAAACCCGATAAGCAAATGAAGCATTTAGAAATGTGTAAATCTCCTGTTGAGTTGAACCTCAAAAATTACCAAATGGCAGGAGATCCCGTCATCAATCAAACCCGGAAATTGAAAGATTTGAAGGGAATTTTTCAGGATGAAAAAGCTTACTCTGAAATGGATCAGGAACAACTGGCTTACACCGTTCAATCGTGGCTGCCGGTTGCAGATGGAACTCCGGGCGGACTTTTTTTTGGAGCGTCAACCATTTATCCGGGGAAAGCGGGCAACGAATATTTCATGACCAGAGGCCATTTTCATTCGCAGTCTGATCGTGCCGAGTTTTACTGGGGCGTTCAGGGAAAAGGAATGCTGGTTTTAATGGATCGTGACCGGAATACCTGGGCAGAAGAAGTTTACCCCGGAAGTCTGCATTACATCGGTGGCGAAATTGCTCACCGCTTGGCCAATACCGGCGATGAAAAACTGATTGTTGGCGCTTGCTGGCCATCGGATGCAGGTCACGATTACAATGAAATTGCAGAAAATGGTTTTTCGGCGCGATTGGTTGAGGTGGATGGAAAACCAAAGCTAGTTTAAACTTATAGCCATGAAAGGATACGTCATTCTCATATCAGTAGTAGCCGCATTGGGTGGGCTTTTGTTCGGTTTCGACACCGCTGTTATTTCCGGAACCATCAATTTTATTCAGCCTTATTTCGGTTTGTCAGAAGCCGGGTTGGGCTGGACCGTCAGCAGTTTGCTGTTTGGGTGCATCGCCGGAGTTTTTCTGGCCGGAAAGGCTGGCGACCACTATGGCCGCAAAAAAGTGCTGATGGTTGCAGCGCTGCTGTTTTTTATTTCGGCTGTCGGAAGTGCATCGGCTCAATCGCTGGTTTTCTTTCTTGTTGCGCGCATTCTGGGCGGACTTGCTGTTGGAGTTGCTTCTATTCTGTCGCCCATGTACATTGCCGAACTGGCACCGGCCAAATAC
>JAUYTA010000072.1 GCA_030695265.1 Bacteroidota bacterium | reverse complement strand
TGCAAAAAGTTTCAGCTTTTCTTCCAGTTTTTCCTGTTTCGTCCTGAAATTTTCCTGATGGGCTTCACCGATATTTGTCAAAATTCCAATGGTTGGCCTGATAATTTCCTGCAAATTTTGCATTTCACCAGGTTTTGAAATGCCAGCCTCGAAAATAGCTAATTCATAATCAGCGTTCAGGTTCCAAACCGATAATGGAACTCCGACTTGTGAATTATAACTTTTAGGACTTCGGATAACAGCATGTTTGTGAAGCAATTCGAACAACCATTCTTTAACAATGGTCTTGCCATTGCTTCCGGTGATTCCCAAAACCGGAATATTAAATTGAGACCGGTTCCATGCAGCCAGTTTTTGCAGGGCTTTCAACGTATCGGCCACAACTACGAAACTACAATTTGAATACTTCAGGAATTCTTCGGAATAGTTTGAAACCACAAAAGCCCGAACGCCCGAATGAACCAAATCGGCGATGTACCGATGTCCATCGTTTCGTTCGGTTTTCAGTGCAAAAAACAAACTCGATTCCGGATCGAAAATCATCCGGCTGTCAATTGCGATTGAAGAAATGTAAATTTCAGGATTTAATTCAGTAGAACGATACACGCCCCCGACAATTGAAGAAACCTGTTGAACGGAAAGAATGGGCATTATCGGGTAGCTTTTGTATAACATGAACGGCACAAAGGTTCGTATTCATCTTTTTCGCCCAGCAAAACCAGTTTGTCGGCTTTCGAAAACCGGTGCGAAAACTGAGCAACATCTCCGCACCTCATACAAATTGCGTGAACTTTGGTGATATGATCGGCTACGGCCATCAATCCCGGAATTGGTCCAAAAGGTTTCCCTTTGAAATCCATGTCCAATCCGGCAATGATAACGCGAATTCCCATATTCGCAAGCGCTACGCTCACATCGAGCAATCCGTTGTCAAAAAACTGGGCTTCATCGATCCCGATCACATCCACGTCGCCGACCAGTAGCATAATATTTCCTGAAGTTTCAACCGGAGTGCTCATGATAGAATTTTCGTCGTGCGACACAACTTCCGCCGCAGAATAACGGGTATCAATGGCCGGCTTGAAAATTTCAACCTTTAATCTGGCAATTTTCGCCCGTTTCAAACGGCGTATCAATTCTTCGGTTTTTCCAGAGAACATTGAGCCTGCAATAACTTCAATACTGCCGGTTTTTTTTTGTCTGTCGATTCCCCTTTCAATAAACATGTAGGTTATGTGCTAAAGATTTTTGTACTTTTACCCCGTTTCAACAACCAGTTTCAAGTCAGGTTTTAATTCTGAAAATGGCATTCCGGTTATGCAAACAAAGGTAAATTTAAATCATTACGAAGGGAAATTCAACTTGAAAAACAGATTAAAATCAAAAATACAAATGGACAAGCGCAAATTGGTAAATATCATCGTCAAAGATCTGGAAGAATTAAAAATTTTATCCGAAGAAGTTGCAGACAGTCAGGTTAATTCATCGCTGATCATCGATCTTGCTGTAAACAAAGCCCGGTTGCTCATTCAGGAAATTGAATTACTGCGCGAAATTGCAGTAAATTCGGTTTCATTTCAGAAGGAAACTGATGAAGATGAGGACGACATTGGTTTTGAGGACGAAGAAGATGAAGTTTCGGATATAAGTTTTCCGGACCCTGAACTTGAAATCCTGCATTTTGAAGAAGGCGAATTTCCCGCTTCAGAAGAAGAATCGGAAGTCGATGATGACGAGGATTTTGATGATGAAGATTGTGACGAAGAAGATCTGGAAGAAGTAGATCTGGAAGAAGTAGAACCGGAAATTGAAGAAGACGAAGAGCTGAGCGAAGAAGAGGAACCTGAA
>JAUYTA010000049.1 GCA_030695265.1 Bacteroidota bacterium | reverse complement strand
AGCAAAGAATGCAAGTGTGAAGTGATAATTGTCAGCGGAGTGCGGAACTCATGGGCCACGTTGGTAAAAAACTCAATCTTGTAATTGTGTAATTCTTCCTCGTGTTTCATTTTGAAATCCAGCAATGCTGCTTCTTTCTTCCGGAGTGCGCGGCGGCGGTAAATTGCAAATATCATAAACTGGATGCCGATAAAAAACAAAATGTACCCGACAATTGCCCACCTTGTTAACCAGAACGGGGGATCAATAACAATACTTATTTCACGAATTTGCTTCGACCAAATTCCATTCTCATCGCTCACCCTGATCTGGAGCTTGTAATTCCCCGGTTCCAGATTGGCGAAATTAATTGGCTGATTTTGAGGATTGGTCGTCCATTCATTATCGAAGTTTATAAGCCGGTATGAAATTTTATGCCGTTCGCGACCCCAGTATGCGAGAGGTGCGACATGAAACGAAATGGTATTTTGATTGTACTTTAACTTCAGGCTTTTCTGGTAGTTAATGCCAGTGGTCAATACACTTTCGCTCCCCGGTTCAATCAACTGGTTGCGGATATAAAGATGATTGATCGCTATGGGAGGAAAATAAGAGGAAAATTTAATCTCTTTGGTCTGGATAATATCCACCCCCATCGTGCCCCCGACATAAAGTTTGTCTGTATTTATATCAAAAAACGATGCCCCGTCGCTGTATTCAAAATTAATCAGTCCATCGTTTACATTGAAACTTTTAACGTTCCAACTGATGATATTTATTAATGAAAGTCCTTCGTTCGTTGTAACCCACAAATCCCCGGGGCTGCCGGGTTGAATCGTGTGAATACTGGCAGTTGACAGATCGGTTTGAATATTTAATCCGGCAACAATTACAGAGTCGGCGCTAACAGGCACGAAACTAAAAATACCAAAACTACTTCCGGCCCAAATCTGGCCATTCCGGTCAGTAAATATTGAAAGTATATCATCATTCCTGATATGATTAGGGTGCGTGGCGGTATTGTACTGACCAATAACTCTTTTTGTAATGGTATTGTACCTGAAAACCCCGGCTCCGCGCGACCCGATCCAGATGATGCCAGGTTTTTCTTCAGCAAGCGCATAAACAATTTGTTTTTGCAGTCCGGCCGAGGTAATATTTTTGTCGAGTATCAGTTGTTCGTAGCTTAACGGCAAAACTCCTTTGGAATCGAGTTCAACCATAATCACTCCATAACCGCTCGTTCCAAGGTAAATCCGCTGATCGTTTCCTTCAAGTATCCGATATACAGAAGCGAAACTCAATGAATTCATAC
>JAUYTA010000676.1 GCA_030695265.1 Bacteroidota bacterium | reverse complement strand
CTTTTGCTTTAAGCTGCTGCCGGATTTTGGCAATTTCCAGATCGACACCCGTAATCATCCGGTAGTAGCCCTTTACCATTTCCTGGTATTTTTCGGGCGTATCGAAACGCCAACCCCAGCGCAAGCGGCTGAAACCATCGCGAACTTCTTTGGGCAAAGCATTAAAATATTTATCTTCCTTCAAATCAGGATCGGGTATTACCACGTCTTTATAAAGATCGGCGGTGCCTTCGTCCCAGAAATACTGGTCGGGCGCCCCGTCGTGAGCATGAGGTGCGCTGAAACTGACCGACAGGCAAAAAGGCTTATCCTTTGGCGCATCCTTTATAAACTGGATGGCCTTTTCACCGGTATAGCGGGTCAGGTGGACGGTGTCTTTCCCCAGGGTTTTATAAAAATAGCCGCGCCGGTCTTTGTAACGGTTTTCGCGGTCGTAATCTTCGTGAGCATCAAAAAGCCGGTCGAGGTGATCGTATTTCACCCCGAATTTTCCGTAGAAACCTGTGTAATAGCCCGATTCCCGCAATACTTTTGGATACGAAGTTTGCATGTATTCTTCGCGGATCGGCCCCGTCTGGAAAGTATATTTATGGGTCCGTTCGTACAAACCCGACAAAATGCTTGCACGACTCGCCGAGCAGATGGGCGTGCTCGAAAAAGCATTCCTGAAATAAACCCCTTCGCGCGCCAGCCGGTCCATTTCAGGCGTTTGAACGATCGTATTACCGGCGTATCCCATGGCAGAAGTACGATGGTCGTCGGTTAAAATGAAAATAATGTTGGGGCGTTCCTTTTCTGCAATTTGTTTTTTGCCCTTTGCAGAAACCTCCGCCAGGCCTGGCATTGCAAGTCCCAATAACGGAATCAAAAGTCCAAAATGTGGCTTAGTTAGGTTCATAGTTTGGTTTAAAAAATTACTGAAGTCTATTTTGCATCCACTGCACACCTGAAACCTGTATTAAACAAAGATGTTTCCTGCGTGTTGGATGCCCTTCCGGTAGTTGAATAACTGTTTTCGCCGTTTTGGTCAAAGAAGAATGAACCGCCACGAATAACTTTTGCTTCAGGATTGTACTGAAATGGTGCATTATTTCCCGGATACAAGGTATAAACATCGGAGCACCAGTTCCATACATTTCCACCCATGTCGGTCAGTCCGCAGGAGGTTTCGGGAAATGATCCAACCGGAGAGGTAAGTGCAAAACCATCGGCTCCCTGTTGGGCTTTTAGATCGTCTCCCTGCCAGACATTGGCCATGTATTTCCCGTTTTGAACCAGTTCATTTCCCCAGCTAAACTTCGAATTGCTCTTTCCTCCGCAGCGGGCTGCATATTCCCATTCTGCTTCAGTCGGAAGTCTTTTGCCTGCCCAAGCTGCATAAGCTGTGGCGTCATTCCAGCTAACATGTGTAACAGGGTAATTATCTTCGGCCTTTGGTGCATTTTTGCCCATCGGATATTGCCAGTTTGCCCCCGGAACCAATGCCCAACCGGAACTATTGAAATCAAAAACTCCGGAATCGCCAAATCTATCGGCATCGGTTTGATACTTTGTTGCCTCAATAAACCGACGAAACTCGCCAACAGTTACCGGATATTTATCAATTTTGAAGGATTTAACTTCGACCTGATGGATCGGTTTTTCTTGTGGAGTTCCATTGGCTGATCCCATCATAAAACTACCACCCTCGAAATAGATCATCGTACTCTTGGTGATGGATTCAGTGGCGACATCATTTTCTTTGGAGACTTTGCTATCTTTTTGGGCTTTGGATTTGTCTGCCTTATTGGAGGAACAGGAAAGTAAAATTACTGTCAGGGCCAATATTAAACTACGTACAACCATGGTATTTGAATTTATATTTTGATTCGATTACCTTTTCATGAAATCGTCGAAAGCATTATAGACACCACCAGAACGCTGTTTTTCGTACTGAATGGCCTGCTGCTCTTTCCATTGTTCAGCCATCATCTTAAAAGTCGGATCGGCATGTTTCAGGAACATTTTTGTGGTAGTGCAGAACCTTGGCTTGCGCTGATCTTCCGGATCTTTGATGCGGTCTTTGGTGCATCCGCCGTAGCAATTGCGCAGCCAGGTGCATGTGCGGCATTCGCGCGGCAAAACGGCCTTGGCAGCTCCAAAAGTCTGTTGCTTCTTCGAATTCAGCATATTGATAATGCGGTCGTGCATAATGTTGCCCAGTTTCCATTTGGGCTCCACAAAAAAATCGCAACTGTAAACATTTCCGTTGTGCTCAACCACCACGTAAGGTCCACATTCCTTCATCATGGTACATTCCGGCGCTTCCATGTCAACATACGAATGAAAAACCGATTCGAAATGCCTGACAGATGTGGTCGGAACACCATTGACAAAGTCGGCCTGCCACAAATCAAATATCCTGATCAGGAAATTGCCGTAATCGACTGCTGAAACAGAAAAAGGCGCTGCTTTCGACGGATCATTTTTATCGGTTTCAACAATCGGAATAAACTGCATAAACGTGTAGCCCAGACTTTTATAATAGGCATACAATTCGTCGGGAAATTGAACGGAATAGGAAGTCAGCACACACATGGCATTGGCTGCAACCCCCTCCTGCAGAAGCATGACCGCATTTTCTTCCACCCGCTGATGAGTACCTTTTTGTCCTTTGTCGAACCGGTACCGGTCGTGGATGTGTTTTGGACCATCGAGCGAAATACCGACCAGCCAATCGTATTCTTTCAGGAACGAAGCCCAGTTTTTATCGAGCAAAATGCCATTGGTCTGCAAGCCGTTTCCAACCATCTGGTTGTGCCCGTATTTTTTCTCGAGTTCGATGGCTCGCTTGTAAAAATCCAATCCCATCAAAGTTGGTTCGCCTCCCTGCCATGCCAGAGAGATGTTGTCTCCCGATTGTTGCATCACCTGCCGAATCATTTCTTCCTGAATTTCAAGACTCATGCGGTGTACAGG
>JAUYTA010000044.1 GCA_030695265.1 Bacteroidota bacterium | reverse complement strand
GTTATAAAGAAATGATGCGAAATATTGGAGCACCATTTACAATTATTGCCTCGGTAATCTTGATGATTTTAGTAGCATCAGTTCCTTCATTTAGTTTGAATTTCGACAGCATATATCCATACATCGCTGTTGGCGTAATTTTAATTCTGGTCATCGTTGAAGGAAGGGCAATCAATAAAATAAGCCTTTTATTTCCCCTGATACTGTTTTGCATGTTATTGACCGCATCAACAGAACTGGGGACAACACAATGGATTAATGCACTGTTGGAGACAAACGGAATTAATCCAATGATTATTCTGGTGGTTGTTACAGGAATTATGGCTGTTGGACGCTATTTTGCCGGAGGCTTAATTCATCGATTAAATCCAACGGGTGTTTTATTGGGTTCATCAGTAATTGCAACAGCAGGTTTATTGTTGCTTAGTATCTCAAATGGCGCTGCCATGACTTTACTTTCAGCTGCCGTATTTGCTGTTGGTGTTTGTTATTTCTGGCCGACTATGATTGGGGTTGCATCCGAATACGTTCCAAAAAGCGGAGCTTTGGGAATGTCAATTCTTGGAGGAGCAGGTTTTGTTGCCACGTCGATGGTTTTACCGATTATGGGTAAATCAATCGAAACAGCAGGTCCTCAAATTACGCTTCGCAACATGTCTGTTTTACCAGTTATCCTTTTTGTAGCATTTATTGTACTCTATTTTATTATTAAAGCTAAATTTCCTAAAAAAGTTTAAATAAACTCGAAATAGTAATATTTAAAAGGGTGGCGTAAAAGTCATCCTTTTTTTATTGAACAAATTCATGTTCATAATTTGCCTGCTTCAGGAAATATTCTGCTGAATTAGTAGCGATAAAAGCGTATTTTTGCAGCATCTGTTAATTAAGCAAAACATAAATATGAAACCGACCCTTTTAATATTAGCTGCAGGAATGGGAAGCCGTTATGGCGGCCTGAAACAAATTGAGCCTGTTGGACCCAGCGGGGAAACAATTCTTGAATATTCGGTGTATGATGCTATTCGCGCAGGATTTGGTAAAGTTGTATTCGTTATTCGCGAAAGCTTTGCAAAAGACTTTAAAACCCGTTTTGAATCAAAATTAGCCGGCAAAATTGATATCGAATACGTTTATCAGGAAACACATATGTTACCACAAGGCTTTACACTTCCTGAAAATCGCGAAAAACCATGGGGAACCGGTCACGCCGTACTTATGGCCAGGGATGTGATTCACGAGCCATTTGCAGCCATCAATGCTGATGATTTTTATGGTGCTGAAGCTTACCAGGTTATTGCTGATTTTCTGACCAAATCTGTTACGGAAAATATCTATTCGATGATTGGTTATCAGCTCGACAAAACGCTCTCTGATTTTGGAAGTGTTTCGCGTGGAATTTGTGAAACCGACAAAAATAATTTACTGACAAAAATTACTGAAACTCATAAAATAAGGCAGGAAGGCGATACCATTCTTTGCGAATCAGAAAGTAAAGAAACTGTTGAAATGACAGGCAAGGAAACTGTTTCAATGAATTTCTGGGGATTCCATCCGTCGGTATTCAAAAATATCGAAAATCAGTTTATTGACTTTCTGAAAACCAGCATTGAAATCCCAAAATCTGAATTTTATATTCCTTTTGTGGTGTTTGAGATGATCAGAGCCGGACAAACAAAGGTTGAAGTTTTGAAAGCTGATTCACCTTGGTTTGGTGTAACTTATCAGGAAGACAAACCTTTTGTAATTGAACAGATACAGAAATTAACTGATCAGGGAGTTTATCCAGGTAAACTTTGGTAATCGGGTTGATCAATAATTAATTACATCAATCATAGCCAGATAATTATCAATGGGCACATAGGTCGGGATGCTGTTTCCTGATCCGAGTGCATAAGCTTGTGATCCGGTCAGTTCCAACATATTTCGGCATCGTTTTTTTATTGCTTCCGGTTCACTTCGAACCAAAAAATCCATATCGATACCGCCCAGAATTGCAATTCTTTCATGCCACAATTTCCAGGCTTGCCCGACGGGCAGAATATTATCCTCAAACGAATGTTTGGCATCGTATTTTAGTTCGTCAACGATGATATCCATTATTTCGGTAAGATTTCCGCAGGAATGCAAAATGGCGTATTTCCCATTCTGATGTATTGTTTCCACTATCTTTTTGTGCCACGGAAAAACAAACTGGCGAAGCATATCAGGAGAAAGTATTGTTTGCGTTTTGAAACCCCAGTCGTCGTTTACTATCAATGCACCAATCGGTTCTATGGCGCTGCATATTTCGTAAAAACGCAGTAATCGTGCGCCAACTTCATTAAAAATAGCTTTGGTCAAATATTCATCTTCATAAATCATGAAACAAAGCCGCTCAAAACCAACCAGATCTATCACATTTTCGAGGACTCCCCCGGGAGCTGAAACAATGAATTTCATTCGTTCAGGAAGTTCCAAAGCCAAATTATTTAGCAATTCAAAATTACCCTGCTCCGGATTTGGCCAGATGTACGAATCAAATGATTTTCGGTCAGTTATTGCAGAACCTTCGTTGAGAGAAACGGTTGCTTTCTTTTCGTGATCGGTATTTTCGAATGAGAACGCATTGAAATAGCGCGAAGGAATGGTGGCATAATCGTATCCTGCTTTGTGAAAAAACCGGATGATTGCCCGAATCTGGTCGGCACGGTTGTCCAGCGCAGCAAACGATTCGCCATTGACATATGAAATCAACTCTCCGTTGACGAAATATTCAAAAAGTACAGGCCGGTCAGGTTTCTGACGGCGAAGTACTTTCTCCAGTTGGGTAAAGTCGGCAGGATATTTTCTTTCAAAAATCATCGATACAAATAATATTTCTTCGATAGCTGTTGAAAAGCCACTTCATCTTTGCGCCAATAGGGCAACATATCTTCAACTTTCATATTTTTTGCCATCAGCAAACGAATCTGATCAGAGCCGCAAACTTTGTCGAACATGTCGTAGCGTTTTTCAGTATCCGGACCAAAACATTTTTTATCAGGATACAAAGCTGCCATTTCCTGCATCACGTAAAACTGAATTTCTGTCAGCCGTACTTTTTTATAATCGGTCAGGTAAAATTGCACTCCTGAATAATTCTTTCCCTGTCCTACTGCGTAAAATGGCTTCAGGTAAATGGGACGAAACAAAACGCCGGGCAATCGCAAGTCGTTCAAACGTTTGGTCAATGCAGAAGCATCAATCGAATCTTTGGCAAATAATTGGAATGGAAGCGTGTACCCCACTCCTATCGACATAAAACTAAACTCTCCCAGAATTCCTGAAGCGGCATAATAAAATGACGAAGTGGCATGCGGAACGTGCGGAGAAGTCAGCACCCAAGGCAAACCTGTCTGATCAAAAGTCATTTTTCGTTTCCAGCCTTTCATTGGTACAACCGTTAATTTACATTGAGTTCCCAACATTTTTTCGCCATTCAGCAGTTTGGCCAATTCGCCGCAGGTTAACCCGTACAGATAAGGAATTTTGAACTGACTGACAAACGAAATAAATTTGTCTTCCGCCAGATTTCCTTCCACTTTTAGTCCGCCAACGGGATTTGGACGATCGAGCACCACCATTTCGATGTTGTTTTCGGCAGCGGCTTCCATCGCCAACCCCATCGTGCTGATGTAAGTATATGAACGGCAGCCAATATCCTGAATATCGTACACCAACACGTCAACGCCTTTCAGCATTTCGGCATTGGCCTTGCGGGTTTTGCCGTAAAGCGAATACACCGGAATCCCGGTTTGCTTGTCGATGGTGGTTTCCACTTTATCTCCGGCATACACATCGCCGCGAACGCCATGTTCAGGTCCGTAAAGCGCCACCAGTTTCACTCCGGGAGCTTCGTTCAGAATATCGACGGTTGATTTCAACTGCGAATCAACGCCAGTTGGATTGGTGATCAGTCCAACCCGTTTGCCCTGAAGAATTTTGAAGTTATTGTCGCGCAATACTTCAATTCCGGTTTTGACTTTTGATGCAGCAAAGGCATTCAAAATCAGGAATGAAAAAAGGGTAATCAGTAAGGTTTTTGATTTCATGTTTATTTATATTTCGTTGTTTAGGGTTTTCGCCATTCCGTCCGAGATAAAATTTTCACTTTTTTCATCGTCATATCGCGGACGGCTTTGATATCTGATCTTTGTTCCCGGAGTTCCGTTTCACTCCACCCCGGGCTACAATACTTATCACCGCTACGCGGTTTTTGGCGGATTCAAATCTTCCCCGATCTGCCACTTAATTCATCAATCTTCTTCAATCTCATCAATCTTCCTCATCAATCTCATCAATCTTCCTCAATCTTTTATAAATGGCTGATAAAATCTCGGTTCTCACATTCAAATCGCTGATTAAACTGTTGTTTCGGGTCGGATACACGCGGTTCGACAGAAAAACATACATCAAACCACATTTCGGATCCATCCAAACAAAAGTTCCGGTATAGCCAAAATGACCGAAACTTTCAGGACTGACTTCAGGGCATGGGTATGCTTCTGAGGGTTTTAGTGAATCCAGTTTCAACGATGGTTTATCGAAAATCAGTCCGCGGCGGTTGTTATCCTGCGGAAACTGAACCCGCGTAAATTCCTTCATCGTGGCTTCACTCACGTATTGTTTTCCGCCGTAAGTTCCCATTTGCAAGTACATTTGCATCAGCTTGGCCAGATCGTTAGCCGATGCAAAAAGTCCGGCATTTCCTGAAATTCCGCCCAGCACGGCAGCAGATTCGTCGTGAACAGTTCCCTGCAATTGCTGAAACCGGTAATAATCATCGAGTTCTGTTGGTGCAATGCGATCGCGTGAAAATTTCTGTAAAGGCAAATAAGTTAGTTCGTTCGCACCCAAAGGAGTGTAAAAATTATTTTCAACATACTCTTTAAATTTTGTTCCGGAGATTTTTTCTACTATTTGAGGCGTAATCACCAACGGTAAGTCGCTGTAAACATATTTGCCACGATTTTTCAAAGCAGATTTGCGGATATCACGGTTTACTATTTTCAAAAACCGGTTGTCGAGATAAATGCCGGGAGCCACACAAAGGGTATGTTTTTCATCGGGTTGCATCGAGTAACATTTGGATAATAGCTTTCCGTCTTTCATCGTCTGCTTCCATAAGCCAATAAACGGAACCAATCCCGACTGATGGGCATACAATTCGCGAACTGAAATATCCGCTTTGTCTGACCGGTGAAACAGACGATTTTCCCAATCGGGAAAATAATTCGCAACCGGTTTATCCAGTTCAATTTTGCCTTCATCATACAATTTTAGAATTCCGGGCAAACCTCCGCTTATTTTGGTCACAGAAGCCAGGTCATATAAATCATCCTCTCGGCTTGGGCGAAGATTTTCAAAAGTATGGTAACCGTAAGCTTTCCTGAAAATCACTTTTCCATCTTTGGCAACCAGTACATTGCATCCCGGAAAAGCTTTTTTATCGAGGGCATTATTTGCAATCGAATCGATAGCGCCATTCAGGTTAGCCGATGAAATTCCAACTTCTTCAGGGAGCGTATATTTCAGACGGATGCTTTTTTCAATGACAATTCCAACGCCTTTGGGATAAGTTTCTCCAATGTTTTCCTGAAGTTTTCCTTTTGCACCAATTCCTCCAAAAATCAATTGTGCTGATAACGATTGGGTCAGGCTGTCGTTATCGTTGGCCAAAATCAGTCCAGCTGAGTTTCCTGAAATTTTCAGGTTTCCGAAATTTTCAGGCTTGCAGAACCAGCTAATGACCGAGGTTTTCCGGTTCAGAAAATTGATGAATTCTGCTAATTCAGGAGCGGTTGAGCCATTGTGAATTCCGGCGATAACCAAGTTGAAATCCTTCAGTTCCGCTTGCATTCCGGCCAGTTCATGTGAAGTAAAATCCTCCGGAAGATTGAAGAAATCTACTTTCATATAATTGGCCAGCATGTGTTGAAATTCTGTAACACTTTCCGAACCAACCGATAGCGCCGCAACCCGAAGTGTATCCAAACGATCCAGCGGAATCAGGTTATTTTTGTTTTCAAGCAAAGTCAACGAGGCTTCAATTTGCTGCCGCTTTTTCAGTTCGGCTTCCTGATCAGTTAACGTTTGGCACAAAACCAGCGCCACCCCAAAAACCGGAAGAATTGACCAGAAAAGAATAACTAATCCAATTTTTAGAAATAAAACTGAATGTAACTTAGATTTTAACCGGAGTGATTTCATTCGAAAATATCGTTATTAATTAATCGATTATTAAGGGTTCTCATGGAACTCACACGCCAGAAAGCATCCACTTCGAACTTATATTTTCATTCTCTTTTTATGCCGCTACCTTTTAAATATTTTCCGTGGCATGTTCGTTTCATATTAAGATTCTGTTTAGGTCTTGCCTTATTTTTTCTGTCAATTCCTGAAAAGCATCCGGATTCAAACTGACCTGGTTATAGATATCTTCAATATCTTTAATCGTAATTTTATCGAAATCCACTTTTCTGGGAGTGATAAAAACGCCTCCAAAATCAACCGATGCGGGCGAAATTAACAATTGATCATTCCCTTCGGCAAAAAACTGACGCGGGCGATGAAGTTTGCGTGGAAAAAGATGGATCGTCCATTTCCCTCCAGAAAAAGTACACAGCGCATTCATCATTGGCTCCATTTTTTCGGGCTGCATCGCCTGAAAATGAGTGTAATAAATTCCGATAATCTTCAAAGCTACTTCCATCGAATTGGTTTCTACCGAAATCATTTTCCGGAGGTAATTGTCGAACGCCCATACATCGGCTGTTGATCCCGAGAAAAGTTTTCGTGCTGACGACTTTAACCGGTCGAACTCATCGCCAATGGGCATAAATCCATTTTCTCCGGCCTGAAAATGCAGGTGATCGGGAGCCGAAGCGCCACATTCCGGGCCATTGTAGAATACCGTAAATCCCTCCATTGCCCGTGCTAATTCCAACAAAGACCGAACATTCGGGATAAATCGCTGATCAATATGCGAATTGCACGAAATCGTAAAGTGTGTATTAAAAATCGGAAACGGATTCACCAAAATCAGAAACTGATTACCAAATGCGATTGCATCCTGCTCTGCCGGTCGGTTGTCAATACACAAAAAGCATTTGCGTTCAGCAATCGACTGCTTATCAACTTTCGCTGCCGATGATCGCATCCTTTCCGGATTAAATTGAACTTTAACCTGAAAACCATCGAATTGAAACTGCTTTTCTTTCACCGTCTTCAACCCTTCATAATTGGTTGCAGCCAACGGCCAGCTTAGTTTTTGCAATTCGGCAAATTCCCGGAGAACCTGAGCGGCACTTTTCTTTCTTATTAATTCCAGCAATTGATTCATTGTATTTTTTTTATTTTCGGGCTGAAAGCCCAATATTTCCTAACCCCAAGGCGTTGTCCGCCAGCTGGCGGAGCTAGATTATTTTACCCCTTCAGGGCGGAAAAATCGCAAATAAACGACTCAAGCTTTCCCCCTTGGGGGAACGGGAAGGGGGCTTTGTTTACGCGCTTTCAATTCAATCGTCCGAATTCGGTCTTTGTATAAATTGTGTGCGTTCATTACTTCGATGCTCAACGAAGCATCCGAATTTTCGTCCCAGCGGCGACAAAGGTAAATCGGGTTATAAATGCGTCCGATTTGGAAGTGACGCGAAATGGCCAATCCGAGCGCGTAATCTTCGCCATAATTGACATTTGGAACCGGAATGCGTCGCAGAACCGGCGTATAAAATGCCCGCGGTGCGCCCAATCCATTGATACGAAGAGCATTGTTGCGCCCATTTTCAGGTGTCCATTCCTTGTGATCAATGATTCCCGGAGGAATTTCTTCCAAGGCAAAATTGACCATCTGGTAAGTACCAACCACCATTGCACAATTCTGCGCATAAAAAGCATCAACCACCTGCTGAACCGTGGTTTCATCGTAGTACATGTCGTCGCTGTCGAGTTGAATAGCAAATTTTCCGCAGCGTGGACTGTTCGCCGCTTCGTTCCAGCAACCGCCAATTCCGAGGTCTTTGCGTTCGGGAACAATGTGAACCAGCCGCGAATCGATGGCTGCATATTTCTGAATCAGTTCAGTGGTTCCATCAGTTGAATAATTGTCAACGATGATCAGGTTAAATTTGAAAGTCGCTTTTTGAGCCAGAACCGATTTGATGGCATCTTCGATGGTGCGCACCCTGTTTTTCACCGGAATAATCACCGAAGCTTCCATTGCAAATTCCTGCTCGTCAAACTTTACAGGCGTGAAAACCGGTTCCAGAAAAGCGCCAATATTTTTCAAATGTTGCGTACAGGCTTTTTCCATTTCAATTTGAACCGCGCGATTTTTCGGATCAACGTAATCGAAGATTTTCTCACCTGATTTGCGCAAATCCGATTCGTGTTCGGTGTATAAATTCTCCGGAATACGGAACAATTCTGCATACTGCGAAACGCCCAGACGAAGGGAATACAAACCTGCAAACTGAAGATCTTCGGAAACCTGTCCGGCAGCTTTTTTCATGATTTCGGTGCGGAAAAACAACACGGAACCAAAGTTAAAATCATCGCGCAAGCTACCTTCCTGACAATCGATAACCGGATTATTTTCCACTTTCCCGTTTTTTACTGCCAAATAGTTCGAATAAACCATGCCGCTCTGGGTATCGTCGGCTACCTGTGCAAAGCGTTCGAGCGCCTTTTGTCCCATTTGCAACGAACTCTGACGAGTGTAAATCAGTGTGTAACGGGTGTTCGCCAAAGCAGCTATTTTCCGGATGGTTTTTCCGCTGGTCATAGGTTCCGACTTTAGCACTTCAGCGCCATCAATCAGGCAGTTTTGCTCGGCATTGCACAGCACATAAACCTGCGAAACAAGGTCCGAATTTCTTAATTCCTGAACAGTAGCGAGGGTTTCCTCCTGCGAACTGTATGGGATAAAACATGTAATTTTTTTCATGGTATTTGTTTTTTTTTGAACCACCTAGGCACATAGGACACAATAGGTTGTGTATTTTATATGTGCACTATGTGTCTATGTGGTTATTTTGTTTTTACTTCTTTGTATTTTTTCTCCTTTTCGTCCGAAATATGATTTTCGTTTCAAAAAATGATATTTCGCGGACGGGTGATTTGTCTCCTTTTTATTCCCCGGATTAAAATCCGGGGCTACAATATTCTCCACCGCTACGCGGTTTTTCTGCCAACTGCGACTGAACACTGATCACTTCTTCATTCCCCAATACCTCAAAATCTGCCCCAACAATTCGCTTCGCTCTTTTTCTGTCGTGATGGTTTCAAACGGAAAGCCAAGAATTACCGATTTGTAATCTCCATCGAAACAAACTCCGGCGGTTTTGTTATCAACTTTGTAGCGGAACAAAACTTTGGCATCTTTGCCCTTGGGCTCAATGGCGTCGGGCGACTCAACTTTGTAAATGGCCGGATGGTATTCCTGAACAAATTTGAATTCTCCTGAAAATTGATCTTTCACCACATTCACCGGATAAATACAACCGCTCTTGCTGGCATGATTGGTCATTGGCGTAAAATGCAGCACATCAGCGGCAAACTTCTTTGCCAGCGTATCGCCGCAAAGTTCGAGATCGGTTCCAATGTATGCGCCCGACAAGAAAAGTCTGGCTTCTTCTCCGGAAGTATATTCCGCAATGGCTTGCCGCATTTCAGGAGTGAAAAGCGTAAAATCTTTTTTCTTGAATCCGTAAAGCCGGCTGGTGGTTTTTTCTTCTCCGAAAATAATATCGAGTGCCGAAAAAGCGTTTTTGTCCCAGTTTTTTTGTTCGAAACTTTCATCGCTCATCGAAATAAAACCGAATCCGTTGTTGCGGAATGCCTGTCCGTGAACCAGCGGATAATCAAACGAATTTCCCTGGACGATGCGCGTTTCCTGATCAGCATGACTGGAGCCAAAACCCGAATTATCATCATCGATCCAGAGCGATTTGCGGTTGAAATCGTATTGTTCGCCAATGTATCCCAAATCACGTTTGTAGGCCACACCTTCATCTTCGCTCATCCGGAAACCGGCTTCTTTGCCATTGTCGAATGCAGCAGGTCCGCAAATCCGGTCGAAAGCATTCACAATTAAAACCGGCTTTTTGTCGTCTGTTGGCAAGCTGCAGGCCAGTATTTCCGAAGGAAAACTCTCGCCTCCTTCGTTAATTGCTGTAACCTTGAAACTGTATATAACTCCCGGTTTTAATTCATTTAAAATCAGGTTTGGCTCATTTACTTTCCGGCCATTGTCAAAGCCTCCGTTTTCAATGCGGGTATAAACTTTATAAAATTTCGCAATTGCTGTTGGTTCCAATTCGTCAGCCACCGGACTCCACGACAAACGGATATTCTTTCCTTCGAGGCTCATTTGAAAATGATCGACCGGCAAAGGCTGAACCACATATTTCTGCCCGTTCTGAAAAGCCAAAAACTTCAGGATTCCTTTATAGTAAGCGCGACTGACATCAAATTTGAACCGCGGATCGTAGGCATGAACCATGTCTGCAAAATTCTGATGCGAAAGCAATTCCGACAAAACAACTGGCACTTTGGGTCGGGCAGCTTCAGCATATTGTTTGTTCCACATGGGGCGGCGAGTCCATTGCGGGTAATAGAGTTTCTGAAGGTCGCCAACAATTTGCGTTTGCAGAATATCAGTCAAATCGCGGCTTGCCCATCGCGACTGCCCATTGGCAAAAGTGTCCGGTCCGTAAGTCGTATCGTAAATCATCAGCGTACCAATTATCAAACTGTCGGGCGTTGTTCCCGCATCGGTATGAAAAGCCAGCGCCATGTCCATCGGAATGCCAAGGCCTTTTGCATCAGGATTTGCCTTTGGTCCGTTTGGCGCGCCCATCAGGTAATTCACCCACTCCCCGCGCGACTGATAATCATCCTTGTAATCGTCCTTCCCGCTTTCGCGTTTGGCGTAAAGCGCGGCATCCTGTCCACGGTTCGAATAATCCGATTTGGTTTTATTCAGCAGGTAAACCAGCGTATCGGGCATTCCGGCAGTTTGCAAATAATAGCGCGAGGCTTCCTTATAACGCGGACGCTGACTGGCAAACGGCAACCACAACGACGAATCCATTGCAAAACCTTTTTCGTCGCGGATTTGATGGATTTTTTCTAGTTGTGCCGCCTGTCCGCGAACCACATTTCCCATTCCACCGCCCAGTTTAACCGCATCGGCAGTAATCCATTTACCGGTTTCGTTCGATTCATTGATAAGTTCAACACGGGCATGTTCACGATCTGCACCTTTCTCAAACCTGAAAGTTCCCAGGTAAATCCAGGTTCCTCCACCCATCGTTTGGTTCACCAGAAATTCGGTTTTTCCTCCTGAATGATAAACCGTATAATGCGCATCGGTTGCATTTTCATCGTTCTGCGAGTAGGAAACATATACCGCATATTCGCCCGTTTCGGGAATTTCAGGCAGAAAATTTATATTCGAATCAGCCGATTTTTTTGCCGGCATTTGTCGGGTTTCGCCCATCTGGAAAGGATTTTCGCCTTCAATCAGAAACGGCACTTTCAGACTAAAACCTTTTTCATTTCCGGCCTGAATGGCTTCTCCTGTTTCCTGATACGATGATCCTTCTGTTGAGCCATCGGCATCAATAATCAGTTCATGTTTTTGGGTGTCGCGCTCACGGGGAAGGAACACATTTGCACCTGCATTTTCGAGCATCGGCGTAATGTACGGAACCACAAAATCCATTGTCCATATATCTTCAACGGTCAGGAAAACCCGCGCGCGCTGCCATTCCCAGCGGTCGAGCGTGTTTTCGTAGTACCAGCCATGACTGTGCCACAAAGCGATGTTGCGGTTCTTTAAACCTTCGGTAAAATTCGTTCCTCCTGAAATATTGCGCACGATGGGTAATTTAAGTTTTGAGGGTTGACTCAAACGCGAAGCATCGACGGCAACCGTTTGATCGCGGTAATAATTCGGGATCAACTCGCTGATTTCCTTTCCCATCGACTCGATTGAAACTGAATAAGTCCGAAATTTTCGTCCAAGCAATTCTTTGTACCAGTTGTAATATTCGACTGTATTTTCAGGCCTGAATGGAAAATAGGAAAACCCTTCTTTCATTTTCAGATTTACCTTTTTCGATTGCTGATCGACCACAACGGTATCGAATTTATATTTATAGACCGAACCTTCCGAAGCCTTTTGGGCAAATTCGGTGGAGGCGATGTTCGCCTTTTTAATAAGGCGTTTGGATTGTACCAGGCATGATTGTAAAGCCATTCCAAGAATGACAATCAGAATGAGTATTTTGGTTTTTATTGAGTTCCAAAATCGCAATGGTTTTCTATTTCTGTAATTCGTTTTCAATGCTTTTTATTGTTTTTATTTTCTGAATAACATTGGTGGCCTATTCCTAAAACCTTATTTTAAAAGGCTACCTTAGTACAAAATCACGCTCACAGCACACAACCTTATTACCTCATTTAGGGTTGATAGTCTTTGGATCGAACTTGAAAAATGTGTGATCAGGTTGTTGTGTTCAATTTTCATAAATAAGGTAATAAGGTTTGGTTATATGGGTTATTTCCTTTCTACTAAGGTTTTTTCTTTAAAAATAAGGTCTTTTAAAACCCCCTTCGGGTGAATAAGAAGTGGGCTTTCTTTACACTTTTATAAAAATCTTCCTCTTATACAGCACATATCCGATCAGCCAGAAAACCAGCACATGTGCAATGGCGTACAGCAACGAACCGTTGAGTTCACCGGCCATTGGCACAAAAACCTGTTTGTACAACCAGGCTGAACCACTCATTGGCTCGCCATCTGGACCGGCAATTTTGATCATTCGACCCAATATTTTAGCCCACAATCCGGAGAGAGCGAAAATGAACAGCGGGTTCATTCCGAAAACGACAAAAAACGATGTCCATTTCGAATAGCCTTTCAGGTCGATTACCCAAATGAGCAATGACAAAACCAGACAAGCCCACCCGGCGGTGTAAAGCACATACGAACTGGTCCAGATGGGTTTGTTGATCGG
>JAUYTA010000020.1 GCA_030695265.1 Bacteroidota bacterium | reverse complement strand
TGCAAAGTGAGCTGCGATACTTGTTTTTCCAACTCCGGCAGTACCTGAAATCAGTACAGTGCTACCCCGGAAATAACCTTTTCCTTCAAGCATTTCATCAAGTACTGTTATTCCACTTGATATTCTTTCATTTGATACAATATGATTTAAACCCAGGGAAGTTACAGGTAATACTGAAAAACCATTTTCATCAATCAGGAAAGGATACTCGTTAGTGCCGTGCATTGAGCCGCGATACTTAACAACCCGTAAACGACGTGTAGAGGTTTGTGCATTTACCCGATGGTCGAGCATAATAACACAATCTGAAACATATTCTTCCAATCCTTGCCGGGTAAGTGTCTCATCTCCACGCTCACCTGTTATTACAGCAGTAACACCTTTATCTTTTAACCAGCGAAATAAACGACGCAGTTCAGCCCGTAATATCAGTTGGTTTGGCAATCCGGCAAATAGCGATTCAATCGTGTCTAATACAACACGCTTTGCTCCGATTGAATCTATTGCATAACCAAGACGTATAAATAATCCTTCTAAATCGTATTCACCTGTTTCTTCTATTTCACTGCGCTCAAGATGAACATGGTCAAGTGCAATTTTTTTATTCTTGATAAGGTCTTCCAAATCGAAACCAAGTGAGGCAACATTGGTGGTTAATTCTTCATTGGTTTCTTCGAATGACATAAATACCCCAGGTTCGTTAAACAGAGTAGCACCACGAACAAGGAACTCAATTCCGAAAAGTGTTTTTCCGCAGCCTGCACCACCGCAAACCAGTGTGGGTCTGCCTTTAGGTAATCCACCGGCAGTTATTTCATCAAAACCCTGGATTCCGGTTGGAGATTTTGGAAGCTTATTATTGAAAAGATTATGCTCTGTCTTTTTCATTGATTTTCATTTATACATTGTTCTTGCAGTTATGGCTATAACCAACCGATATTATAGTCATATAATTTTTTAACGTATATAAAATTGTCTAAAATTTTAATTTATTTTTGAATTATGAGTTACAGAATTATTGAAAAATGTTACACAATTCACACATTCTCTAAAAAGATCATTCTGTAAACTGAGGGCTCATTTGCAGCTTTCGGATTTTATACAGGTTTTTAAAAACGTCATTTTCAGGATGTTTTTCTTCTATCCCATCCAATTCCCTTTTCCCCAACTCTGTCAATTCCAAATACGGAAATCCCTGGTCAAACAATTCCTTGCAGATTTCCATGCCGATATTATCGGCACTAAAATCAATTTCGCCGTGAGAGGGTGTGATTACCCTTCCACGGCGAAGTTTTATAATTCCCCGGTGTCGTCGGTAATGTACAGACTGAACATTCGTTTTCCGGTTTTCATCACCAGTTCACCGGTTAAGGTTGCATTGGCTGATCCATTATTGCTTTAGGCAATTCTATTTTCGGGTAACCGCCTGAATCATGGCTTCATTTTTTGTTCCGTTTCCAAGATCCATTCCAAACGATCCGCTTTTGTAGTTCCAATTGGCTGAAGCGATGCCGTTTTTATTGAAAACCGAAATCATGTCGTTGTACCAGCGGATTCTGTCTTCTTCAGGAGCTCCGGCAATTATACCATATTCGCCGCAATACAACTGAAGTCCAAGCTCTTTTGCTTTCTGAATCGGCAGTTGCATCATTTCTTCCAGTTTTTCCATGTTCCAGGCTTTACCAACAAAATTCTTGGCGATGGCTTGCTGATCGGCTGACAGAGTATCAAATTCTAACTGGCTCAACAATTCTCCCGGATAATGCACCGGACCTGTGTAGTTGCGCAGATGTGTCCAGCTTGCATGATAATGGGTAAGCAAAAATGGTTCGTAGAAATGAAAACTAAGGATAATGTTCTTGTCATCCGGAACTTTTAAAACATCAAAAGTCTGAGCCGATTGCCATTTGTTCGATCCAATTACAATGATGCGTTCAGGTTCAATGGCGCGAATTTTTCTCATCGCATTGGAAACTAGATTGTTCCATTGTTCAGGGTCATCAGCCACAGCTTCGTTCATCAGTTCGTAAGCTACATCTCCCACCGAATATTTTTTGAGTGCTGCAGAAAGATCTACCCAAAGCTGGTAGAATTTTTCCTGTTCTTTGGGATCAGTCCACAAAGGTTTCACTTCGGCATTGAAATGGTGCGAACGCAAAATATGTAAATCTACAATCACTTTTAGCTGATGTTTTATGCTCCAATCAATTCCATCCGTCATCAGTTTAAACGCATCTTCGTGGCGGGCACCTGTTGAATCCCACATTTGTTCTTCGTCAATGGGCAGCCGAATGTGGTCGAAACCAAGTTCTTTAATTGCGATCACATCTTTTTCCTGAAAGAAACTGTCGCGTTCGGCACCACGTGCTTCCGACTGCGAAAGCCAATGGGCAACATTGGTTCCTTTAAAAATTTTAAAATCGGTAGGCGATCCGTTGGAAATTGGTTTGGGCTGGCACGATGCCAGAAGTACAACAGCGAAAGCAAAAAGCAGAAAGTTTTTCATAGTAAATCAGATTAGTTGGTTTTTGTTGAATAAATCAACTGCCAATTTATTCATTTTTTATGAATGCTTTTTAGAACGAATCTAAATACGGGCAAAATTCATAAAACAAGATTTATGTGGGCTTTTTACTGGCAGAATCCGCTATTTTTGACCCCGATTTTGAAATTAAAAAACTTACTATGCAAAAGCATTTGTTTTTGGGAGTTGAAGCGATCGGACAGGGAGCCATTGATGGCGGAATGTCGGGCGTTTATGCTTATCCCGGAACTCCTTCCACCGAAATTACCGAATTTATACAGGATCATCCCTTAGCGGAAGAACGAAATATTCACCGGAAATGGTCGGCCAACGAGAAGACAGCCTTCGAAACTGCCCTTGGAATGTCGTATGCCGGAAAACGGGCCATATCGTGCATGAAACATGTGGGACTGAACGTTGCGGCTGATGCCTTTATCAATGCAGCCATGACCGGAGTAAACGGCGGACTGATTTTAACCGTAGCCGATGATCCTTCGATGCATTCGTCTCAGAATGAGCAGGATTCGCGTTTCTACGGAAAGTTTGCCATGGTTCCTATTCTTGAACCTTCGTCGCAACAGGAAGCCTACGACATGGCTCGCGAAGGATTTGCCCTTTCGGAACTGACCAAAGTGCCTGTAATGCTCCGGATCACAACCCGAATGGCGCATTCGCGTGCAGGAGTTGAGTGTAGTGAAGTCCTCGACGAAAACCAGCTTTCAATGCCAGCCGATCCCCGTCAGTTTATCCTGCTTCCGGCCATTGCCCGCCGCAAATACAAGGGATTGCTCCAAAGTCAGGATTTATTCCTGAAACTTTCAGAAGAATCAAAATACAACCGGTACGAAGAAGGTGCAGATACAAGCCTCGGAATTGTGGCCTGTGGAATTGCCTACAATTATCTGATGGAACATTATCCGAACGGAACTTGCCCTTTCCCGGTGGTTAAAATATCGCAATATCCGCTTCCTGAAAAACTCATCAAAAGGCTCAATCAGGAATGCGATGAATTATTGATTTTGGAAGAAGGCGCCCCGATGGTGGAAGAATCGCTGAAAGGTTTTTTCGCCAACGGAACTCCTGTAAAAGGTCGCTTGGACGGAACTTTGCCCCGCGACGGCGAATTGAATCCCGATTTAATTGCGAAAGCGCTCGGCAAAGAATTTTTTCAGGGATATGAAATTCCTGAAGTTGTTGCCAACCGTCCGCCGGCATTGTGCCAGGGGTGCGGTCACCAGGACGCCTATGTGGCGATGAACGA
Source organism: Bacteroidota bacterium (assembly GCA_030695265.1). Lineage (GTDB taxonomy): Bacteria > Bacteroidota > Bacteroidia > Bacteroidales > Prolixibacteraceae > Aquipluma. The sequence continues at coordinate 2,693 of JAUYTA010000020.1, read as the reverse complement.
AGCATTGGCCGATTATACCAAAGGCCGCGTATTTTCTGATATTGGTTGCTATACACTGGGCGCTTTGCCTCCCTACGAAACCATTTATTCGTGTGTGGATATGGGCGCTTCGATTACTATGGCAAAAGGAGCTGCCGATGCAGGCCTGATTCCATCGGTTGCAATGATTGGCGATTCCACTTTTGCACATTCGGGAATTACCGGTTTGCTCGATGCGGTAAACGAAAAATCAAGCATAACCATTGTTATTTCTGACAACGAATCGGTTTCGATGACCGGAGGACAGGATTCATCAGCATTGGGAAAAATTGAATCAATTTGTATTGGCGTTGGAGTCGATCCTGCACACATTCACACCATCGTTCCGTTGAGGAAAAACCATGAAGAAATGGTTCGCTTGTTCCGTCAGGAATTTGCGTACGAAGGTGTTTCTGTAATTATTCCGCGCCGCGAGTGCATTCAGCGCGCCAGCAGCAGGAAGAGGAATCAGAAGTGATCAGCCAAAAGCCTCTCCCCAGCCCTCTCCAAAGGAGAGGGAGCTTAGGACTTGAAAATTGGGAAAGTATTCTTTAAAAAAAACATTTAGAACTTGCGCTACGCAGAGGCCCTCCCTTTTGGGGAGGGTTTGGGTGGGGCTTTAAAACTTCAACATGAAATCAGACATCATACTTGCAGGAGTTGGCGGACAGGGAATTTTATCGATCGCAACCGCATTGGGTGAGGCAGCTTTGGCCGACGGACTGCTCATTAAACAAGCCGAAACGCACGGAATGAGCCAGCGTGGCGGAGCCGTTTATTCGCACATGCGCATTTCCGATCAGCCCATTTCTTCGGATTTAATTCCCGGTGGATCTGCTGATCTGATCCTGTCGGTTGAACCGATGGAATCGCTTCGATATCTGCCTTATCTTTCAGAAACTGGCTATTTGGTAACCAACATCACTCCATTTGTCAACATCCCGAACTATCCCGACATTGAACTTGTATTGGCAGAAATCCGGAAATTGCCACGTTTTATTGCTATTGATGCTGATGCCATTGCCAAAGAAGTGGGCAGTTCACGTGCGTCGAACATGGTAATGCTGGGTGCTGCATCTCCTTTTATCGACATCGAATTCGCCAAAATTGAAAATGGTATCCGTACCATTTTTGAGCGAAAAGGCGAAGCCGTTGTGGACATGAATCTCGAAGCTTTGCGCCGCGGACGGGCTTTTGCTGAAGAAAACCGGTAAAATCAGCTTTCCAATTTTTATTTTGCCTTGCAGCTTAACTCTTGCTGACAATAAAAAAATAATCGGTTGTTGTACTGAATTCGGTTCACCATCCCAGGTGGTTGTGATTGTCTTTCAGCAAAATCTTAATTTCATTTACCCCTGAAAATAGCCATCTATCCCCTATTTCATTTGACCAAATTACTGAAAGTTCAGACAAGATTAGGAACGAATGTGCATCTTAATCCTATTTCTATGTAATCCACATTGTATCAGCCGAATGAATCTGGTCTTGATGGATTCGTACTTTTTTCTAGATTAATTACTCCCCCTATTTGGGAAATATTTCCCGCTCTGGGAAGATTGTCGGCGTTGTTTGGGAACTTTTAAAATCGGGGTCTCTACAATTTGAATTAGTTTAGCTTGTATATAAACTTAAACTTAAAACTTATGAAAAGAAAATTGCACTTTGTTGTTTTACTGAGTTTCTTATCCTTTATTTTCTGGGAAAGCTCAGCTCAGGTTAAACTTGCCGACTGGAATTTTGATTTTGTGTACTCAACTTCGACCAGTGGCGACAGTACGTATTATACACCCACAGCCACCGCTCTTGCAGCAGATCCGAACATCACCATATCAAATTCAAAATTTGCTGTATTTCCGGATAGTTACATTGGTAATAAGGCCAACTACACATTGGGTACCAAAACCACGTATAGCCAGTTAAAGACCGGCTACAATAACTACATCCTCAGGTTGATGTTTCAGGGGCCAAATACGATTACTGATTTTACGAATGCGGCCAAGCACAACCACTACTTTGAGTTTTCATTCCCTACAACGGGTTATGACGGCATTTCGCTGAACTTCTCTATGGCAGGGGGACAAAATAGTGTAGATGATTATCTTGAAGCTGTTTATTCAATCGACGGCGGAACCAATTGGGTTGATGCAGGAAGCTATAATTCCGCTTCAGGATGGTGGACCTACAACAGTTATTCTGTTGCCATTTCGGCCAGGAACAAGGAAAATGTGATCGTCCGTCTGATAGGCTGTACTGCATCAACAAGTCAAACAGCCACTTTTATGATCGACAATTTTAATGTAACAGGTATAGTTTATGAGGGCGGACAAACGGTGGATGCCAAAACAACTGTTACCTGGCCTTTCGGTTTGGGAACTGCCGGACAGGTCGCCACCTTTTCTGAAGGCACTGCTGATTATTTTAGCCGGAATTTCGTTTCTGTTGGTGGGAAGATACCCTACAAAGACTTTAACACGACCTACGACATCACTTACACCCGGTTCCAACCAACAGAGCAACTGGGATCCGCAAGTCCTGAAGGAATGGTTGGATTCAGCATCCGCCCAAAAACAGGTTTAAATTTTACCCCAACAGCCATTTCATTTGATTGCATGCGGTATGGTACCGATGGCGGTTCTATTGATGTTATTTGGAAATCGACAGATGGTACATCAACC
>JAUYTA010000019.1 GCA_030695265.1 Bacteroidota bacterium | reverse complement strand
ATCAGAAAACAAGGATCCGGTTTTCAACCTGATATTTCCCGGCGAATACAAGCTGGATGCGAATGAAAAGCCAGCAGAAAGTCCGGAAGAAACAGTTCAGGAAACTCCCAAGAAACCGGCAAAAGGATTTAGTCTGATCGATAAATTTTTGCAGGCGCAACCCAAGATGCCACAGATAACCGACAAGGAATCGGGTTCGCCAACTGAAGGCCGGTCGGCAAAGGACGATGGCAGCGAAGAATTTGTAACCGAAACACTGGCCAACATTTATGCGCAGCAAGGTTATTACAAAAAGGCCATCCAGATATTTGAGAAATTAACTTTGAAATATCCGGAAAAAAGTACTTACTTTGCCGGTCAGATTGAAAAAATCAAAATTTTAATGAACAATTAATCCATTTAACATGTACACACTGATCACAGTTTTATTATTCATTACCTGCATTTTACTAATTTTAATTGTATTGGTACAGAACTCAAAAGGAGGTGGATTGGCAAGTAATTTTCAGGCTTCAAATCAGGTTATGGGCGTTCGCAAAACAACCGACTTTCTCGAAAAAGCAACCTGGGCCTTAGCCGGAGCATTGTTGTTCTTATCTATTATTGGCGTTGCGTTCATTCCAAGAGATACACAGGTTGGTGGCAAGTCGGTGATTAAGGATCAGATTGAAAACGCAGTTGACCCAAATCAACTTCCAAGTTTTCCTGCTCCAGCACCTACAACTGCTCCTGCTGATACTGCTAACTAAGAAATATTCTTTCAGAATAAATTCTGGATATACAAAAAAGAAATCTTCAATGCTAAATCATTGAAGATTTCTTTTTTTTTCGTTTTCAAATAATACCTAAACTAACCAGTTATGAATCGATTTTCATCCAAATTCAGCCTGTTAACATTGTTTGTTTTCTTTGTTTTAACTGCCTGCCAGAAAGTAGTTTTACCACCCAAACCGGTTCTGCCTGTACCAACCGAACGTCAGCTTGCCTGGCACGAAATGGAACAATATGCATTTGTACATTTTACTACCAATACTTTTACTGACAAAGAATGGGGATTTGGCGACGAAAGCCCTTCGGTTTTTAACCCAACTGCAATGGATGTGACACAATGGACCAAAACCTTTAAAGCTGCCGGACTGACCGGACTGGTTTTAACCTGCAAACACCACGACGGATTTTGTTTGTGGCCAAGTGAATTCACCGAACACTCTGTAAAGAACAGCCCATACAAAGACGGGAAAGGAAATGTGGTTGACGAAGTTGAGAAAGCCAGTCGCGCTGATGGTCTGAAATTCGGTGTTTATCTTTCGCCATGGGACCGCAACCGCGCTGATTACGGCTCGCCATCGTACGTGGAATATTACCGGAATCAGCTAAAAGAACTTTTTACTGCACATGCTCCGGTTTTCGAAATGTGGTTTGATGGCGCCAATGGTGGCGATGGCTATTACGGTGGTGCAAACGAAAAACGAAAAATTGATGGCAAAACTTATTATGACTGGACAACAACTTTAGAGTTGATCCGCGGAATGGAACCCAATGTGATTTTCTTCAGCGATGCCGGTCCTGATATTCGCTGGTGCGGCAACGAGCGCGGATTTGTGAATGAAACCAACTGGAACACCATCACAGCCGATACGTTGTATGCAGGAAAGGGCGGCATCGAGAAATTATTAAATACAGGTGAAGAAAACGGTACCAGCTGGATTCCTGCTGAAGTGGATGTTTCGATTCGTCCGGGATGGTTTTACCATGCCTCGGAAGATTCGCTGGTTAAAACTCCTGAACAACTTTTTGATATTTATCTGAGTTCGGTAGGTCGCGGTTCAAACCTTATCCTGAATATTCCTCCCGATCGTCGCGGACTGGTAAATGAGATTGATGTGGCTTCGCTGCTTGGCTGGAAAAAACTGATCGACGAACGTTTCGCTATCAACATTGCATTGAACAAATCTGCAAAAGCCTCAACTGTTCGCGGAAATTCACCGGTTTACGAAGCCTCAATGGTGACCGACGGAAACAAGGAAACCTATTGGGCAACAAACGATCAGGAGCAAACCGGAACTTTGGAAATTGATCTGGGCGAAAACAAATTAGTAAGTTATGTGCTGGTTCAGGAATATATAAAACTGGGACAGCGTGTCAAAAGCTTTTCCGTAGAAATTGAAAAAGACGGCAAATGGCTAGAAGTAGCAAAAGGAACTACCATTGGCTACAAACGCATTCTTCGTATCGATCCGGTTGAGGCTCAGAAAGTACGGTTGGTAATCAGCGGTTCAAAAGCCTGTCCGGTAATCCACAATCTTGAGATTTATTAGTTTCACTACTCGTGAAGGAACCGTCGGATGTCTTTAATTTCGCCGACCAAAACCAATATGTCATTTTCCCTGAAGTCGATTCCAATTTTATCCTCGTTTTCGGCAGCCTGGGCTGAAGAATAAACAATCCGGTGGTTCCTTTTCAGGGCAATGATTTTCAGGTGCGTTTCTTTTCTGAATTCAACAGGTGAATATTTTTTGCCGATGAGCAAAACAGGCATCACCATGTCAATAATTTTGAATGAATCGGTAATGGAGAACATGTTTTGAATTCCTTTGAAAGGAAGTTTGTGAGCGATGATCTTTGCCGATTCATATTCAGGATTGATGGTTTCCCTGATGCCAATGGCGTTCAAAACAGTAAGATGAATCGAAGAACTTTCGCGGCAAATGACCCTTGCCACGCCCAATTTTTTAAGCAAGGCGGCAATCATTACCGATATTCCGAAATCGTCGCCAATACAAACTACAAAAACATCGGCCTCTTTAACAGGCAAAAGCCGCAAGGCGTGAGGATCGGTTGCATCCAGGCAGATGGTATTTGCTACCATGTCTTTAAAATATTCAACCTTGGTCAGGTCATTGTCCACGGCAAGCACTTCGTGACCCAAAGAAGTGAGGATTTTAGCCAGCGAAGCGCCAAATTTTCCTAATCCAATTTCTACAATGTTCATATCGTGTAAGTTATAATTA
>JAUYTA010000018.1 GCA_030695265.1 Bacteroidota bacterium | reverse complement strand
ACCACCGGCCTGCCGGATTCGACCAAATGGAACTACGACACCCGCGGAAATACTTACGGATGGGGAAACAACGAAGCGCAATGGTACAACGTTGCCAATCTGCAAAATACGCAGATGACCGATGGCACTCTAAAAATTGTTGCCCGCCAGGAACCAACTTCAGGCAAAAAATATTCCTCCGGAAGGCTAACCACTAAAAGCAAAGGTGACTGGAAATACGGAAAGTTTGAAGTCAGGGCAAAACTACCTTCAGGAAAAGGCACATGGCCTGCTATCTGGATGCTGTCGACGGACAATACCTATGGAGGATGGCCTAAAAGCGGCGAAATTGACATTATGGAACACGTTGGGTACGATCCCGATTCGGTGCATTCAACGGTTCACACCCAAAAATACAATCATACAAAAGGCACCCAAGTGGGAAAGGCAATTGCTGTGAAAACTGCGATCTCGCAATTTCATGTTTATACCACCGAATGGGACGAAAATGAAATCAGGAGTTATGTGGATGGGATTCTCTATTTTTCCTTTCAGAAAGAGGACAGCGGATTCGATGCCTGGCCTTTCGACCAACCGTTTCATTTAATTCTGAACCTTGCCATTGGCGGCGGTTGGGGCGGACAACACGGCATTGATGACAGCAAATTCCCACATACGCTGGAAGTTGATTACGTAAGGGTTTATCAGAAATAGTAAAATATTGAATTGACCTTTACAAAAGATTTATTTTTTCGGTATGTAGTCAACATGGGTTTTCTTCCTAAATTTGGAAGACTAAACCGAAATACAGCAAGATGAAGAAATTAATCCTTTCCATTTTTATTCTTTGCATGGCTAATTCAATCAGTTCGCCGGTTACCCTGATTTTATACAATCTTCAGGGACAATTGATATCAACGATCCTGAACAATCAGTATCTCACAAAGGGAAATACAGTTACATTTAACCTGAGAAATGAAGTTGCAAGCTCCGGGATTTATCTGCTCCGGTTGACAAACAAGGATAATTCATTTACCCGAAAAGTAATACTGAACTAAATATCTAAAAGTTCAAAAACTAAAATTTAACGAAAACCAACCATGAAACTAAAATTAGCTTACGTTATGGCGGCATTTACCGATACCGACATGGAAGATTGCCTGAGCCCGAAAGAATTCATCGATAAAACAATCGACGGAGTTGCCCGCAATGGAAATTTCGACATCAATGTTGGCCCGACGGCTGCCGGTTTAATTCCCGAATACGAACAATATCCACTCCTGAAATTGGGCGAATGGCTGAAAGTGAACGGGGAAGCTATTTACGGAACCCGTCCATGGAAAATTCAGGTTGAAGGTGATGCGCGTTTTACTTCATTGGACTTGGAATGAAGAGAATGGCCTGACCATAAATTATCCGCGGCAAAAAGCCCGTCCAACTTCGTGTAGTTATGCATGGGCATTCAAAATCAAGGTGAAATAGAAAATTAATTGATTCAGTCCGGTAGCTTTGTCGGCTGTTTCGAGCAACAAAGGGTTTATCTTTTTCGAACCATACCGGGCAACCAACTGCCCAATAAATTCAAGGCGCTCCATATAATCAGAAGCATTGGCGCCAGTTCCCGAATTATTTGGAATAGGCGAAGTCCCTACCTACGAAGGTTTTCCCAACACATCAATCAACACGTTGATTCCATATTTCTTACATTCGTTCATAAACAGGTTGTGATCGGGCCAGGTATAACCCTGTGGTTGGGTGGTAATGTTATCCCATTTGTAGAAATTGTTGACCAGCAGGAATGTAAACAGAAATATAATTGATTTCATGGTCGGGTATGGTTAAGCAAACCAAAGGTAAAAATTTAGAAGTGCCAGTATGTTTTTTTTCTATTAAAATTCAGCAATAGGGCTCCGGATTGTAACTTGAAAAACCAGTTTCTCTTTCCTGAAAACTATCAAAATCGTCTATACAATGACGTAT
>JAUYTA010000010.1 GCA_030695265.1 Bacteroidota bacterium | reverse complement strand
CGCTCAGCACAAAGCTTTTTACTTCTTCAAGAAGCGCTTTTTTCCTTTTGAGGTTGTCTGCCTGTTCGCCATCAATCGAAGAAAAATGTTTCGATTTGTTTTCGAAAAAATGATCGCAGGCAGCCCTGAAACGTTTCCATATAACATCGGAATATTTACGTGGAACCGGTCCGATTTCTTTCCAGGCTTTCTGAATGTTAATAAATTCGTCGGCTGTTTTCTTCCAGTCGGTGCTGTCTTTCAATGCTTCTGCCTGAACACACAAGTCAGTTTTTAGCTGAAGGTTATTGGTTTGGTCTTCTTTATTCTGATTGTAAAACTCTCGCTTGCGGTCGAAAAATTTGTCAGATGCAATTCTGAAACGTTCGTAGATTTTGTTGTTGTCCTTTTTGGGCGCAAAACCAATCGTTCTCCAGATCTTTTGCAATTCAATGAGGTCTCTCGATCTTTCGTCCCAGTCGCGGTGCGATTCTATTTCGCTGTTCGAAATTTCTTCCACTTTCTCGCACAAGGCAATTTTTGCATCGAGGTTTTTCTTCTGGTCCGATTTCCGTCCTTCAAAATAATCCTGATGTTTTTTATTAATGATGGAAGTGGCAGCTTTGAAACGTTCCCAAAGTTCATCTTTTTTATCGCGGGGAACAGGACCAACTTCGCGCCATTGTTCGTGGTATTTTTGCAGAATATTAAATGCCTTGATAATAGATGGTTCAACCAGAAGTTCTTCTGATTTTTCGCAAATCTCCATCTTTATTTCCAGATTTTTCTTCAGGTCCAGATCACGAAGTTCTTTATTGATTTTGATAAAATCGTAAAAATTTTCAACGTGATGGTGGTAAGTTTCCCAAAGATCTTTCAATTTTGCCTGAGGAACCAGCCCAATTTCCCTCCAACGGTTCTGCAATTCACGGAATTCGTGGAAAGTTCTGTTAATCGATTCCTTATTGTTTATGAGAGCTTTAATCTCTTCAATAATATCATATTTCTTCTGAAGATTTTCATCTTTCAGTTCATCTATTTTCTTGTTCCGGTCATTCCTTTCGTCCTGGTATTGTTTTAGCAATTCACGAAGATCCAATTCGTTAGGATCAGGTTCTGCTTTAAATTCAGCGACATCACCTCCAGCTTCAATAAAAGCAGCTTTCTGTGCTTCAATATTTGCA
>JAUYTA010000005.1 GCA_030695265.1 Bacteroidota bacterium | reverse complement strand
AAATTATGAACACAACAAACGTAAAAATCATCATCAGGAGCATTCGGAAACAGAAGCTTTCCAATTTGCTGAGCATCCTTGTCCTGACAGCCGGAATGGCTTCGTTTATGCTTATCTTTTTCTACATCAGGTATGAAAATGGATTTGACCGGAAATGGACCAATAGTGACCATATTTACCGGATTGCCCTGAACAAAACCCTTCAGGATGGAACAGCCATGAAAGCAGCCGGTAACTATCAGGCTCTGGGATGGGTATTGCCCGACGAGATTCCGGCTGTTGAAAGTTCGACCAGCCTTTGGGAAGACAAGGTAATGGCTTATACTACCGAAAATTTCCTGACCGACGTTCACTTCTTTTGGGGCGATGCCTCGTTTTTCAAGGTTTTCAACTGCCGGTTTTTGGCTGGCGATGCGCAAAACCCATTTCCAACCATCCAGTCGATGGTTATTTCAGAGTCGGCAGCCAAGAGGTTGTTCGGAACAGAAAACGCATTGGGGAAAAGCTTCAAAATTAACGAAGGCTGGGAGTTTACCGTGTCGGGGGTTGTTGCCGATATTCCCCAGGACAGCCACATAAAAATGGATTTGCTTGGCACCTGCAACCAATTGTTCTATTACATGGGCCACTTCGACTATGCCACATCTACCTTGCGGCACGACCCTTCAGCGCAATCGTCAATGCCCAATCCTTCCTCATCGTGGTTATGGACCAACCCCGATGCCTATACCTATATGAAGCTTAAAAGTGGCACTTCATTGGCCGATGTTACGGCTGGTTTCGCGAATATCTACAAAAAATATTTAACCAATTTGCTGGCATCGGGAATAAAATCGGAATTTGTTATGCAGCCCATATCAACGATCCACACCGGACCAAACCGCGAACACGAATTGTCGGCGAATACCGATAGCCGGACCATCTCGGCACTGTGGGTTGTAGCCATACTGACGCTGCTGATGAGTTGGGTGATTTTCATTAATTTCCAGATAACACAAAGCGTGGAGCGCGCAAAAGAGATAGGCCTGAAGAAAGTAGTTGGCGCGAATTCCACCAGTCTTTCGGTGCAAATTGTGTTGCAATCGGTGCTGATTAACGCCGTGGGGATGATTTTAGCTTTCGTGATTTTCTTTTTGCTTCGGAAAACACTGAGCGGGTATCTTGAACTGGAAAACCTTATCCCTGTGGATCCTTTTAGCCTGCTTATATTTATATCGGTTTTCCTTTTTGGTTCAATTCTTAGCGGCCTTTACCCGGCCCTGATTTTAATGACCAGGAAAGCACAACTCCTTCTTTCGAGAAATTTCGTACAGAAAAACGACGGTTTTTCGTTGCGCCGTTCTCTAATCGTGTTTCAGTTTGCTGCTTCTATTGGGCTACTCATTGCCACGTCGGTAATTGTGAAACAGGTATCGTTTATGAAAAATAAAGACATTGGGCTCTCAATCAACCAAACGGCTTATTCATACATACCACTCAGCAACCTTAAAAAACCCGGATCGGCAGAAAAACTGAATGCCTTTATGGACGAGGTTGGACGTATGCCTGGCTTTAAAAGTGCAACCTTATCATCAAGTATCCCCGGAAAAGCCATCGATATGCACAGCAATCAGATTTCACCGGCTGATAATCCTGAAAAAGTAGGTTCAAATTACGGTTTGCTGACGGTTGAAAATCATTTCGACGAAGTATATGAACCCAAAATGCTTGCCGGGCGAATGTTTACCGAAGATGACATACGTGGTGGTACATTACTGGTGCTGAACCGCGAAGCTTGTACGCAGCTTGGGTTTGGAACACCAAACGATGCAATCGGTAAATTTGTAAATATGAACGTTCACGATTACATCAACATCGACAATGTAAAGTATCAGGTTTGTGGGGTGGTAGAAAACTTTCATCAGGAATCGCCACGAAAAATGATAGAGCCATTGTTAATGATCTACGATCTGCGCTGGAAATACGATGTCGGCTATGTCTCGGTAGCGTTCGGTCACCGTCAGTCAGGAGGGTCAGCCATGGCAGCTTTAAAAAACAAGTGGGAACAATTTTATCCATCCGATCCGTTCGGGTTCAAGTTCACTGACCAAACCTATCAACTTCAGTTAAAAGCCGATAATAAATTGGCCGGTCTGTTTTCGCTTTACACTGCATTATCTATTCTCCTTGCATCAATCGGGCTTTTGGGACTCGCCTCCAATGCCACCCGTAAACGTGTTAAGGAAATTGGAATCCGCATGGTAAATGGGGCTACTATTGCCGAAATACTTGCACTGCTAAATAAAGATTTAATCATTTGGGTTATAGTATCGTTTGCGGTTGCCATGCCCATTGCCTGGTATGCCATGAACAAATGGCTCGAAAGTTTTGCCTACAAGACCGAACTCAGTTGGTGGATTTTTGCATTGGCGGGTTTGCTGGCATTGGGAATTGCGCTGCTAACGGTTTCATACCAATCGTGGAAAGCAGCAACAAGGAATCCGGTGGAGGCGTTGCGGTATGAATAGAAGAGCGCATGGAGCAAAGGGCAAGGAGCAGAGCTGAATATTTCAGCATAGCACTTGCATTCAGTAGCAGAGCGCATGGAGCAAAGGGCAAGGAGCAGAGGGCAATTATCTGCCCCGTGCTCCTTTATTCTGAGAAGGAGGTTTTTATTCGCATCAAAGCTTCCTCCAGCACCGAACGCGGACAACCGATGTTAATGCGCATGAATCCGCTTCCCTGCTTTCCGAACTGAACACCGCGGTTCAGACCAACTCCGCCATCAATCAGTTTTTTATTGATTGTTTCATCAGTCAGGCCATATGCTGAAAAATCAATCCATATCAAATAAGTGGCTTCGGGGCGCATCACTTTTACTTCAGGAAGGTTTTCGTTAAAGAACTGCTCCAGAAAAGAATAATTTTCCTGAAGGTATTTCAACAGTTGGGCGAGCCATTCCTCTCCATGGGTATAAGCTGCTTCGAGCGCTGCGGTCCCGAATATATTTCCCATGTGCAAATGCGGAAGACGCATCACCCGTTCGTAAGCCACAAAGTGCCTTTTATTCGGGATAACCAGAAAAGAAGTTGTAAGCCCGGCGGTGTTGAATGTTTTGCTGGGCGCCATGCAAATCACGCAGTTTTGTGCAAATTCTTCCGAAATTCCGGCTAGTGGAGTGTGTTTGTAACCATCGAAAATCAGGTCGGAGTGAATTTCGTCTGAAATAATCAGTATTTTGTTTTCGAGACAAATTTGCGCCAAATCAGTTAGTTCCTTTTCGGTCCATACCATTCCTCCCGGATTCTGCGGATTACATAGCAAAAGTAGTTTTGTTTCAGGCGTGATTTTACTTTTCAGATCTTCAAGATCGAAATAATAACGGCCATTCTCAATACGCAGCGGATTTTCAATCATTTCACGACCTGTTCCTTTTACCGAATCGAAAAACGGAAAATAAACAGGAGGTTGAACAATTACCCCATCGCCCGGCTTCGAAAAAGCTTCAATTGCCATTGTCAAACCGGCAACAACTCCGGGGCTAAAAGATATCCATTCGGGTTTTATTTCCCAGTTATGACGGCGCTTCAACCAGTTGACGATTGAATGATTGTAACTTTCGCCACGAAAAGTATATCCAAAAACTTCGTGTTCAGCCCGCTTTTTAATGGCATCAACAATGAAATCAGGTGTTCTGAAATCCATGTCAGCCACCCAAAGCGGCAATACATCTTCATTCCCAAAGAACATTTTTCGTGCATCGTATTTGATGCTGTTGGTATTTGTGCGGTCAATCAGCTCGTCAAAGTTATATTTCTTCATTTGTTATATTGGTTTTAACCACAAAGGCACATAGTTCTCATAGAGAATTTCAACTCTGTGCCCTATGTGCCTATGTGTTTATTTATTTTTCCTGATATTCAATCTTACGCAGATAGTTCAGTCCGTTTTCCTGTTCAACTTTCAATATAAAATTGAAACGGTTCAGCGAAAGGCACAAATCGAAATCGGCAGCTGGCGCCCATTCCTGTTTCTCCGGAGAAAAAAACCGGGCGCCGTCCCCACTCCTCAATTGCTCAACCATTGCATGAAAATCATTGGCAACTCCTTCCAGTTCATTTTTAATGTAAACAGCCAAAAGTGTATCCTCATCGGTCGGATACCGGCAACTGTAACCCATGCATACCAGTGAAACTTTGGCTGGATTCTGCTTCCTGATGTAATCAACGATTGCTCCGGCGTTCACAAAACTGCCGGTTATTATTTCGTTTGCGCCAGTTGCATTGGCAATTCCCTGCGTGCCTGAACTGGTTGTATGCAACATGATTTTACAAATCAGATTGGCTTCCAGTAGTTGAGAAGGCGAATTTCCGAAGTCGAAACCTTCGGGTTTTTGCTCATTTCGCTCGCCAACCAGTATAAATTCAGGATTTTGTTCTTTCATTTTATAGGCAATTTGAAGATCGCCAACCGGATAAATGCGCTGAATTCCATTACCAATTGCATAACAAGCCGTCGAAAAAGCCCTGAAAACATCAATAATCACTGTCAAACCTTGTGCTTTTCTGGCTCCTTCGAGCAATTGAAGTATTTCAATATCCATAAATAATATTTTATTTTACGCTATAAAAACATGTAAACAGCTCTACAGCTGACTGCTAAGAATTTTTGTTTACATTGTTTTAATGTTCCTTGCTTCAGTTAACAAAAGGATAATGCATCATTAACGTATGTTTTACAGCATATATTCTACACAACAGCTATGTTTGCACTGTACTTTAAAACAAAGAAAACATGAAAACAATTTCAAAATTAGCAATGTTGTTCGCATTTGTAGCATTTGCAAACACATTAATGGCATCTGGAAACTTAAAAGTTAACATCTTGCCGCTCACTTCCGAAAAAGCAGTTGTAGCAATTTCAAACTCTTCAGCTGCCAATTTTAAGATCAGCATCGCAAACGACAAAGGCGAAACTGTTTATTACAAAGAAACAGCAGCTGGAAGCAATGATTACCGCAAGGTATTCGATTTCTCGAACCTCGAAAAAGGAGATTACAAATTGGCTGTATCAGTTGATGGATCTACAGCAGAGCGTTTGTTCAAAATTGAAAACAAGAACATCGCAGTAGGTAAGGAAAAAAGTATTATGGAACCGTACTTTGCATACAAAGAAGGCGTACTGAAAATGTCATACCTGAATTTTTCAGAAGAAAACCTTAGCCTGAATTTCTACGACAAGAATGACTTGGTTTATTCTAAAAAAATCGGCGACAGATTCAATGTAAACGAAGGATTTAACCTCTCAAAACTGAACAAAGGTGCATATTCAGTAGTACTATCAACAGAAAGTAACAGTTTTACATACAACTTAAATGTGGAATAATCAATTCACCAGTCACCTTTTAATTAAGTAAATGCGGTTTCCAAAGGAGCCGCATTTTTTTTCATTAATTGCAGGATTAAGTTTTCAAATATGAAAACTTTTAATTATTTTTGACTCATAGCAGCTCAACTAAAAATTTCATTTAGCGATTAAATTAATGAAGATAAGATTCAAATCTGAAGAATTGGAGTATTATTATTCAACACCTTTATCTGAAATAAAAGGAAAATTACGTGTTCCCCGTGAGATTTTGCAGCAGTTTAAAAAGAAAATCCAAATTCTGATAAGCATTGAATCGCTTGATGAACTAACCTTATTCAAAAGTTTACATTTTGAATCGCTTAAAGGAAACCGAAAGGGAGAATATTCAATCAGACTAAATTTGCAGTATCGTCTGATATTTTCCAAAGCGCAAGACGATCAACTGTTAATCGAGATTTTAGTAATCAATGAAATTTCAAAACATTACGAACAATGAAAACATTGGCAAATGAAATAATTCCGGGGGATGTTTTTCATCCATCAGAAATAATTAAGGATGAATTGGAAGCCAGAGGAATGCGGCAGGTTGATTTGATCAATCAAACTGGTTATAACAAAGGATTTATCAGCCTTCTGCTGAAAGGGGAACGGAACATAACAAGTTCTGTTGCCTTGGTTTTAGAGAAAGTCTTTGAAATACCTGCTGAATTCTGGATTCGTCTTCAAAAAAATTATGAGATGAACAAGGCATTGATCGAAATTCGCAACCTTAAAAACGCCTCCTGATTCCCTCCGAAATAAAAACTAAATTTGCAGTTCAATAATTCAGGAATGTATGAGAAGGGAAGATGTTGAAATTATGGCTCCGGTTGGTTCCTACGAATCGCTGATGGCAGCCATTCAGGCAGGAGCGGGTTCGGTTTATTTTGGTGTGGATCAGTTAAATATGCGTGCCCGTTCGTCGAATAACTTTACGATTGACGATCTGAAAAACATTACCGAAACAGCCCATTCAAAAGGAGTAAAAACCTACCTGACTGTGAATGTGGTGGTTTTCGACACCGAACTGGGCCAACTTCACCAGATTATTGATGCCGCCAAAGAGGCAGGAGTTTCAGCCATTATCGCTTCCGATATCTCAGCCATAATGTATGCCCGTCAGGTGGGCGTTGAAGTCCACATTTCCACTCAGGTGAACATTACCAACATCGAAGCCGTCAGGTTTTATGCGCAATTTGCTGATGTGGTGGTGCTTGCCCGCGAAATGAATGTTGACCGCGTTGGGGAAATATCGAGACAAATCAGGGAACAAAACATTACCGGACCTTCCGGGGAACTGGTAAAACTCGAAATGTTTGTGCATGGTGCGCTGTGTATGGCTGTTTCGGGTAAATGTTACCTGAGTTTGCAGGAAACAAATTCGTCTGCCAACCGCGGAAGTTGTATGCAAACCTGTCGCCGCGCCTACATTGTTACCGATAAGGAAACCGGCGCCGAACTTGAAGTTGACAACGAATACATCATGTCGCCCAAGGATCTGAAAACCATTGGGTTTCTGAATAAACTGCTTGATGCGGGCGTTTCGGTGCTGAAAATTGAAGGACGGGCACGGTCACCCGAATATGTTTATACCGTTGTTGAATGTTACCGCGAAGCTGTTAATGCTTATTTTGATCAGGAATTTACCGATGAAAAAATTGCGGATTGGGACCACCGGCTCGAAAGCGTTTTCAACCGTGGTTTCTGGGACGGTTATTATCTCGGTCAACGATTGGGCGAATGGAGCAAGAATTACGGATCACTGGCAACCTACCGGAAAGTATATGTGGGCAAAGGCATCAATTATTTTTCGAACCTGAAAGTCGCTGAATTCAAACTTGAAACCGGCCCGCTTAAAGTTGGCGACGAAATTTATATTACCGGACCAACTACCGGTTTGGTTAAAACCGTTGTTTCTGAAATTCAGCTCGACAAACAGTCGGTTGAGGAAGCGCCCAAAGGATCGTACATTTCCATCCCGGTTGATGTAAAAATCAGGAAATCAGATAAACTGTATA
>JAUYTA010000002.1 GCA_030695265.1 Bacteroidota bacterium | reverse complement strand
CGCAAATGTGAAAATGTATTTCAACAAAGCCGGGGGTGCATGGGTACCAACTGGTTCGCTGGAATTCATGTTTTCGCGCAAAGCAGTTTTTGAATTTCAGAAAAAAGACGGAATGAACATCGAAGATCTTGAACTGGAATTAATTGACGCCGGACTGGAGGAAATTGAAGAAAACGAAGGTATTATTTATGCTTCAGGAGATTACACCAACTTTGGAACTTTAATGCAAGCACTCGAATCGTTAAAAATTGAAATTACCAAAGCCAATTTACAGAGAATCCCCAATACTCCGGTTGAATTTACCGAAGAACAATTGGTTGACATCGAAAAGATGATCGACAAAATTGAAGATGACGATGACATTCAATCCGTTTTCACAAATATTGCCTAAAAAAAAGCGCTGATGAGCAAACGTGAACTCAGAAAATATTTGAAAGACTTAACCAAAGAACAACTGGAAGATCAAATTATTGACTTGTACAGCCGGTTCGGAAATGTTAAGGAATATTATGATTTCGCGTTCAATCCCAATGAGAGCAAACTTACTGAACAATGCCGCTTTCAGATTAGCAAAGAATACTATCCCATTGGCAGCCGAAAAGCAAAAATGCGCCGATCGGTTGCCCAAAAATGGATTAAAAAACTTATTTCGCTTGATGCTGATGCTTCGTTGCTGGCCGATGTAATGTTTTTCAATATCGAAATAGCTCAATCATTTGCAGGCGAACACATTATTCGTCAGGAAACATTTTTTACGAGCATGTATAAATCGTTTGATGAAGCGCTGAGGTTTGTTTCCGAAAAAGGTATTTTAACTGAATTCAGAGGGCGGATAGAAAAAATTGCCGGAGATGCCTGGGATCAGAAATGGCCTAACCGAAATGCCTTTGAAGACATCGCAGATATGTATCTTCAGTAATCTGATTCCAAAACCTTAATCATTTCAACAATACTTTCCTGATTTTCATATTTCACATCATTCTTTTTCAGGTAGGCCTTGCATAAATTCTCTTTTTCACCAAATAATTTCGACAACTGCCGAATACTTAAAAACTTGTTCTCTTTTCCATCCTTTTTCAGCCAATAATCTATGAATGGTCTGGTTTCATATCCTTCAGGTAATTTCAGTTCGTAAACCTGACCGCCCGAAAAATACGAAGAATAAGTCGTAGTAGCTGATGTTTGGGAAGTTCCACCATAGGCTGCCGGTTTTCCAGGATCTTTCACATTGCATTTGTGCTCGGCATACAAAGCATATTTTGATTGGTAAACAAGTTCTACAAATTTTTTATTTAGCGGAAAGAATTTTCTGCCTTGAATGTAAACGGTATCCACCAGTTCCAATTGACCAAGCGCCAGTTTTGTGCCTTTATTTTCAAAAATCATTTCTTCTGTCAACGAATTATAATTTAGCAAGGCCTCATTTTTTACGCCTGTTTTCATTAATACAACCCCCTGGGTAAATTCAGGGAAAAGGTAATGCGACAATTCCACAACTTTTACCTGAGAATAGCCTGAAGCAGCAAAAACACTCATAATCAGCAAGTAAAAAACTCGTTTCATGGCAAAAATTGTTTGTTTAATGATGAATTAAGTAACCGGAAAATTATATAAAATCCAAAGTTATAATTAGTTTGAAATTATTCCTGAATTTAACGAGGAGGTTTTAAGATTTTTTTTAGTTTTGCACACACAAAATTTGAATGCCCAGATGGTGAAATTGGTAGACACGCCAGCTTGAGGGGCTGGTGCCGGTTACGGTGTGCAAGTTCGAGTCTTGTTCTGGGCACTTTAAGGATAATTAAAACCGCTGAAGATCAACATCTTCAGCGGTTTTTTATTTTAAATTCATACCACTTTTCATACCACATGGAACACACGCCCAACACAACGAAGTTCAGCAACTAAAAATGCTGATAAACTGCAAAATACAAGGCAAAAAAAATGGGACAAATCCATCATTTTGGACTTGTCCCATGAGGTGACCCAGCTGGGATTCGAACAATAATCATATTTAACTGATATTCAATATTTTGAAAAGCACTTATTTTTCAGGTCTCGCTAAAGTACCTTTTTGTATTTCAACTTCTGATAGGATAAATGTAGAAAATTTTAGAAACATTGGAATCCATTATAGAAGAATTTCAGTTGATTTTTCTGTATCATCTACAAACTAATTTAAACTCAGGTGATTTTCATTATCGCTTGCTTGCATGGATGCTTTTTATGGGCCATTCGCTTTTTCAGTATCTTTCTTTCCATTAAGGCATGATCGTTAGTTTACAGGAGTGCTGCCCCAGCCAATGTGTCCACGTTGAGCACCACAAAGGTGCAGCCATTTTCCTTAAATTGCGCAACTTTCGGATTATGCGTTATCAGTTCATGTAACTTTTCTTGGGTTCCGTTTTTATAGCATACCCTTAAAAAGCAATTGCTGTGCGCCTGCCAGTGTCCAGCCTTGTCCCGACAATTACATTCTTTTCCAAATGATGTCGCGATTTGCCGATTCTATTATACCTAGGAGCCTGTCGGACTTTATACTTTAGTGGATATATTTTGTCATTTACAAGATATTTATTATCTTGCGTATATG
>JAUYTA010001061.1 GCA_030695265.1 Bacteroidota bacterium | reverse complement strand
GTACCGAAACTGGCTTTTGAATTGTATTTTTCTCCTGATTTTGTTTTCCTGAATTGCACCCGCATCCACCAGAGGAAAGATTGCTATCCATAGGCAATCCTTTTGCTTTCCAAAGCATAAAACCGCCATCGAGACTGGCGACATTGGGATAGCCTTGCAGGTTAAGCATATTGGCAACCTTTACACTCCGAACGCCACCCGGACAGGCAACAATAATATTCTGGTCTTTGGCGATATAAGGCAGGCGATCCATAATTACCGACATCGGGTGATTCAGGACACGGTCGAGCGGCACACTTTCCTGTTGAACCTCGTTCAATTCACGCACATCAAGCATTACAGCGTCACCACTATTGATAGCTTCAAAAGCATCAGAAACACTGATGTGTTTTACACCTTCAATCTGAAAGTTCTGTATGATCGGTTGGTCTGTAGTGTTCATTATAAAATCAAATTTTTTATTTCCTCCAACAATGGAAAAATATTTTTTTCGAATCATTTCAAAATAAATCAAAAAGCCCAACCAATTGAAAGAACTGGTTGAGCTTTATTTCAAACTTTAAACCTTTAACTTTAAACTGATGTCTTAGTTGACTTTGATGAATTTTCGGTTGTCAATCAAAAGCTGGTTATTGGTTATCCGAAGAAAATAAATGCCTGACTTAAGATGTTGAACATTTATTTCTGTCTGACTAAGTCCATCAACATTCAACAACTGAGAATAAACTTTTTGTCCGGCCATGTTCATAATTTCGATATTAAAATTTCCTTTAACAGGATTCCCGAGATTTATTTTCAGCATCTCTGTCACCGGATTCGGAGCGATCCTGAGTTCCGACTTATTAATAATGGTGTTTCCGGTAATGCTTTTCAGAACAACCACCTGCTGTGAATACTCAGAAAAATCACTGCCACTTGAAGCTTTTAATTTCACATCATATACTCCTTCTTTTTCAAAATTATAGTTTACATCTACTCCGGTTAAAGCTTTTCCATTGCCAAAATTCCACTCGTATTGAACTCCTTCTTTGGGCGAAATGACGGTGAAATTGCTCTGTCCGTTAATCGTTGTTGCCCGCCAAATTGGTTTGGATAGCAGGGTAAATGAGGTGTTTTTTTGACAAGTGCCGTCTATAATTGCCTGAACTGTATAAGGTTTATCAGGACAAAGGTTTTCGGCGGTACTTGCAGTCTGTCCATTTGACCAGAGATATTTTACATTACTTACTTCTGCTCCGTTTTCATCCAGTAGTTTAGCAATAGCTTTTCCGTTGCACTTGTTATCTGTTGGATCATAAAGTGTCAGGTTAATTGCACCTGCGCAGGTCTTTAACGGAGCGGCCAAAACAGTATGCCTGATGCTCCTTTTTTCGGTACAGCCATCATGGGTAGTTACAGTACATGATACTTCGTAAGTACCTGTTTTTTCGTAGGCATGTTCCGGATTTTTCGAATCACTTGTATGGCCATCACCGAAATTCCAGCTCCATGTTTTTATTTCAGCCGGACTGATTGCGTAAAACAGAAATGAATTGGGTGTTTCGGGTTTAGGTTTCACAACCAGATCGAATTTACAACCGGTAACCACTGGTATTCCTTCAACTTTTATTGTTGCGCAATAATCACTTTTGCAGCCAGATGCAGTTGTAATAACAAGGCAAACTTTGTATTCGCCAAATGCTGCATATTCGTGGGTTGGCCTTAATTCGGTGCTGGTGGTATTATCTCCAAAATTCCATAGGCATTCTTTGATATCGCCGGTTGATAGATTGGCGAATACCATTTTTTTCATCATCGTCGGATCAGACCATAATTTGTTGGTGGCCGTAAAATATGCCTTGCATTCAGATTGAACAATTTCTGCAATCTTGTGAATTTTGGCTGAGACTCCTGCTGAACAACCTGAAGGTTTGTCTCTAAACAGTTCGTATGCCAATTCGAGGTATTGCCCTTCCTTTAACAGAAAGTTTGGCACTATTTCAACGGGCACCAGAATATTTCCGTTTTCAAGAGCAATAACCAGTCCGCAGCCAGTTGTCGGGGCCATGTTTTTTACTTTCCCTTTTCCTGAAATTATGGTTGAAGGTGGCGTGGTTACTGTTTCTCCTTCAAATCTCTCCTTTAATTCGCCGTAACAAACTTTTCCGTCGGTGCCGATTATTTTTACCATAACAGCATACGAATCAGTAATTTTGAAGCTATGGGTTGGCGAAGGCGAATCGGAATATGTCTTATCGCCAAACGACCATGAGTATTTTACACCTTCCGGCTGAGGATCAGTTTTAAAGGTGTAGCTTGGTGGCAAACTCTTGTTCATTGAATAGAGGATTTTTACCTTGCAATCAGTCTGTCCGAATAAACCGGAAAAGGTAAAAAGAACCAGCAGAAAGGTAAACGTATTTTTCATATCGGTTAGTTTTAAGTGCTTGGTTTGACTTATTAAATACGCATTTGAATTCAATAAAGATACAAAGTTTTTGATGTGTGCAAACAGAAAGGTCAATTTTGATCATGTCAAACATTTTAGGTTGTTTAAGTCTGCCTTAGTTTTCTTGTTTGTTGTTATATTGCCGATCTGAATCAATAGCCGACCAGTCATGCATGAAATCAAAATACTTCAAAAAAACACCGTTGTAACCATTTCATCCGCAGAAGGAAATACGCTTTTAAAGGATCTTCAGGAGAATGGTTTTGACATTTATTCACCTTGCGGCGGAAACGGAACCTGCGGAAAATGCATGGTTTACGTGAAAGGGGAAGGGGAGGTCACTTCCTGCATATATACGGTTACGAGCGACATTGAAATTGTTCTTCCTGAAAAACGGGAAGCAAAAATTCTGGTCGGGCAGCATGAGCATACTGTACTTGTGCCTTTTAATCCGGGCGCATCAACCGATTTGTCCTATTTTCCGCATGGAGTTGCCATCGACATTGGAACCACGACCCTCGTTTTTTATCTGGTCAACCTGATTACCGGAGCCATCATCGAAACACGGGCTGCTGTAAATCCGCAGACCAAATACGGCGCTGATGTAATTTCACGGATCAATTATGCTGCGACCACTTCCGGCGGATTAAAAGCACTTCAGAAAGAAATACTGGACGCGATTAATCTGCAACTTGATCATTTCGTTGAAGTTACAGAAATAACCGCCAACGAACTGGTAAAAGTCACAATTGCCGGAAATACAACCATGTTGCACCTTTTGCTTGGTGTTGATCCTTTGCCAATTGCACTTGCACCGTTTGCTCCTGCTTTTGTTGATGAACAAATCCTGAAAGGCAAAGAGTTGCAATTGCATTGCCATCCGGAAGCTGAAATTAAGATACTTCCTTCAATTGCTGCGTATGTAGGGGCTGATATTGTGGCCGGAATTGCATCGATAAAACCTTTGGGAGAATACCAGCGGTTTTTATTTCTGGATATTGGTACCAATGGCGAGTTGGCGCTGGTTACTCCTGATACAATCTGGTGTTGCGCCACAGCTGCCGGCCCGGCTTTCGAAGGCGCCAATATTAGTTGTGGAATGAGCGCTGTTGAAGGCGCCATCAGTGTTTTTGGCGCCGACGGGTACAGTATGATAGGAAATGCAGCTCCTGTCGGATTGTGTGGTTCAGGACTGATTGATGTGGTTGCTCATCTGGTTGAAAAAAAACTGGTGCAAAGCGATGGTTTGCTTTCGGAAGATTTTGTAATTGTTCCGGAAACATCTGAAACAAATCGCATTGTGTTGACACAGCAGGATATTCGGGAAGTTCAACTGGCGAAGTCGGCTATAATGGCAGGAGTGAAGGTTTTGCTTAAAAAAGCTTCGCTTGGGTTTGAAGATTTGGATGCACTTTTTCTGGCAGGAGGATTTGGGAACTATATTGATTTTGCGAGTGCTGTTAAAATCGGCATGTTGCCAAAGGAGATGGAACACAAAACCATTTCGTTGGGAAATACATCGGGTACAGGGGCTTTGCTTGCGTTGAAGTCGGTGCAGTTCGATCAGATAATTCAGGATGTCCGCAACCGGTCGTGCTATGTAGAACTTTCGGAAGACGAAGACTTTGTGCTGGATTACGTGATGAACATGGATTTTGAGGTGTAAGTTTCTGAAGATTTCAGGAATGGAATGCTAAATTAGTTGAGATTTAAAATGCTTGTATATTAAATTGCTGTAATTATATTGCAATAATTGAATATACAAACCTTTTATTTATATTTGTATTCGTAAAAAATGTAAAATATTTACAGAATATAAATATATAGAGTCATGATACTTGAATTTAAAATCAAAAACTATCTCTCGTTTAAAGATGAAGTGACTTTAAGCTTTGAGGCAACTGCAGATAAAAACCTGGAAGAATATTATGTGACTGAAGTCGTTCCGGGAGTTCGGATTTTAAAGTTAGGGATTGTTTACGGAGCCAATGCTTCAGGGAAAAGCAATTTGATCACTGCGTTTGATTTTCTGTCAACTTTTATAAATAAAATCAGAAATGATAAAGATGAAAAAACTGGTTTTATTCCTTTTGCTTTCGGGAAGACTAAGGATCAATCCGGAAGTTTTGAACTAACGTTTTATGTTGGTACACGGAAGTATGTTTATCGGGTAGAAATGAATGAGAGTATTGTAAACAATGAATCCTTGTATTTTTATCCGGGAACCCAACCTGCACTTGTGTTTAATCGGCACTATGATGAGGCAAATGGACTGTCTGTTATTGAGTACGGTTCAAAGCTAAAAATCACGAAAGCAGCAAAAGATGAAATTCAGCTAAAGGCGTTAAAAAACACTTCTTTCTTTGCTGCTTCTCAACAGGTAAACTTTGCCATTCCGGAAGTTCTAAAGGAAGTGAAGAGTTGGTTTGATGAACAGTTTTTGGATTCTATTGATCCGGATACCCGATTGTCGGAATACACCTCCCAAAAACTGAAGGAAAATGATCAGATTAGAATATTTGCGCTGGATTTTCTTCATCGGGCTGAATTTAATATTACCGATGTATTGTTTAAGAAGGAATTTCATCAGGTACCTGATGGTTTTCTTAAAATGATTGAAAGTTCGGAAATGCCTGAAGATAAGAAGAGAAGCATTCTGGAAGAAAAAGGCTTTGTGGCTGATCGGACCGAATTTGAGCATACCATTGTTGATGAAGGAATTCCGGTAAAATATACCTTGCCTGAGGCATTGCAATCGGATGGAACCATGCGTTATTACGGTTTATCTGCTCCCTATTACAAAATGCTTCACAACAACGCATTTCTGGCAATTGATGAAATTGAATCCTCGATGCATGCATTGTTGGTGAATCATTTTATCCGTGAATTTTTAATGAATGGCAGAGAATCAAAATATTCACAATTGCTGGTAACGACCCACAATATTTCGTTGCTTAACGAAAAGGATTTATTGAGGAAGGATGCGGTTTGGTTTGCCAATAAACAGGAAAACGGAGCTACCGAATTGTATTCGATGGCTGATTTTGATATCCGAAAAGAACTTTCGTACTACAATGCCTATAAAATTGGGAAGTTTGGTGCTATACCTAATCTCGATTAAACATGGGACGACGCATCAGTAAAATAAAGAAATTCACCAGCTATGCTGTTTTGGGAGATGGCCAAACAGAACAGTATTATTTGGAACATTTGAAGAAGATCAAAGGGTTTAAATACATTGTTCGTCCACGCTTGTTTAAGAGTATTACAATTGAGCTTGCTGATTCGCTTATTCAGGAAATGCTCGATGAAGGATATGACATGGTTGTTTATTTTACCGATTACGATACGATTGTGAAACAGGCGAAAATAGCCAAATACAAAAAAATACTGGCCAAATATCGGAAAAGAACCGATGTAATGATTTGCGAAAGTATGCCCAGTATCGAATTCTGGTTCTTGTTACATTACATCAAAACCACCCGCAATTTCCAGAATGCAGCGGAGGTTTTAAAAGAGCTAAAGAAATATATACCAGCATTTTCGAAAGAATCATCTTTTTTGGAAAAACAAAAATGGGTGGAAGAACTTTGCGGTGATGGGAAACTGACAACCGCCATGACAACTGCATCGGAAATTATGGCAGAAAAAGAACAAGGAAATGTTGGTGATTATTTTCCTTACACCAAAGTTGGGGTTGGAATTGAGTGGTTTGAGAAAAATAAGAATTAATGTTTCTCCATGCAAAAATATACCATTATGCATTGCGCCGTAACAAAAATGGTTCTTCTCCAAATCCCATCAACTTATCCAGATGAAATTCCTTTAATCTGTGTTTTGTTTTCCGCAATTGGTTTTACAGGAGTTCCGATTTTTCAAAAGGGCGCCGACGAAATGTTCGATGTATCTTCAATTTACTAAATTTGCC
>JAUYTA010001060.1 GCA_030695265.1 Bacteroidota bacterium | reverse complement strand
TTGTTTTTATTGAAAGTCAACGATAAATTGGCAAGGTATTGTTCCAGTTCTGGTTTTTCAATGGCATTTATAAAAGTTGTACACACAAAATTGAATTCAGTGCTTCTTAGCAAACTTGCCAGGTCACTAAATGGCAAACTTTGACCTAAATAAATGCATCTGAACCCGTTTTCGGCAGCCAGAAAATTAAAATACAACAAACCAAGCTCATGCAATTCTTCTTCACGGAGGAAAAATAAAATTTTTTTTTCTGAAAGATGATTGTCGAATTTTGCTGTTTCAACAATCAGATGGTTTCTTATCAGGTTGGAAACGAAATGTTCGTGAGCAACAAAAATAGAACCTGCCTGCCACAACAATCCAATTCGTTCGAAAAACGGGAAGATCACATTCTGAATGGTTTTTGAAAATCCGTTTTCCTGAATTATTTTCTTCAGTAGTTGCTCAAATCCAAAAGTGTCGAGGTTGACCGTGTGAAACAAAAGCTGATCAATATTCTTTTCAGGATCCAATAATGTTTTGTTTTGCCTTAGTACTTCTTCCTGAAGTTTTGCATCGTCGAACGCGGCAACATTCGATATTTTATACCCGTTTTTGATAAGCATCGACACATTCAGGATTCTCCTGACATCATCATCGGTATAAGAACGGATGTTGGTATCAGATCTGTTTGGGTCGAGCAGTTGATACCGTTTTTCCCAAATCCGTATAGTGTGGGCTTTTATGCCCGACAAATATTCAAGGTCTTTAATGGAGTAATGAGTCATTTCTTTGTGATATTTATTAACGCCTTAAACACGAAAAATCAGATTTTGTTTTAAGTTTCGGTTGAATAAATAAACAAAAGACAAAAAACCAAACAGGCAAGTAAACGGACAATCAAATAGTTTAAGTATTGCGATTTTGGAACTTGGATTCTGAAATGCTATCTTCGTGTTTCAATTTAAACTAATCGTACTAACAACAACCACGAATTGGACAATTCCCAGCACATCGAATTACTCTGTAAAAAGATAAGTCAGAATTCTGATCAGCAGGCATTCAAGGAATTGTACCTTGCTTATTTCGACCGGCTTTACAAATTTGCCTTTTCGATCCTTCATTCGGCTGAATTTGCAGAAGAAGCTGTAAACGATGTTTTCCTGAATATCTGGCAAAAACGATCGACTCTGAAAAACATTGCAAGTTTGTCCAGTTACCTTTTCATTTCAACAAAAAACACTTCCTTTAATTATCTCAGCAAATTCAGGAAAGAACGAAATACTTCGCTTGACGATGTTTTGGTGAGGTTTGAGGCTGATGAATTAACGCCCGAAACTGCTTTTTTTACTGCCGAAATCCGTAATGAAATTGAACAGGCCATCAATCAGCTTCCGCCAAAAACAAAGCTTGTTTTCCAGATGGCCAAAGTGGAAGGGATGAAATACAAGGAAATTGCCGATATTTTGAATATTTCTGTCAACACCATCGACAACCACATTGCAACTGCGGTAAAAAAGTTGAGTTTTATTTTAAAAAACCTCTCGGAAGAGGATAAAAATCTTATTCTTTTTCAGTTGTTTACAAAAAACATAAATAATAATTTAAAATAATTGGCCTGTCAACTGGTAGATTTTTCGGAAACACAGGTCTTTAACAATGAATTTCAGAATGCAATGGAAACTATTTGGAGCACATTAGGAAGAAAATTGGAGGGTGAAGTTTCCATTGAAGAGGAAATGGCACTGAATGAATGGCTGAATACATCGACCACAAACAAGCAAGTATATTTTCAATTAAAAGAACTCTGGGACCACAAGCAAGATCAAACAAACAATGCGCAAGCAATTGCGGCGTACGACAAGTTGATTAACCGAATTAAGTTCGCGGAAGTAACACAAACACAATCCAGGGTTCGACAAATTTCCTTCCGTGTTAATCAATTTGTAAGGTATGCCGCAATTGTCTTTTTTATCCTTTCGTTTGGCTATCTGGCCTCTTATTACATCTCGAACGAAAGTACTTCTGACGAATTCTGCACCATTTCAGTACCTAAAGGAAATAAATCGGAAGTTATATTGCCCGATGGAAGCCGCATTTGGCTGAACAACAGAAGCAAATTGGTTTATCCAAAAAAGTTTAACCGTAAGTTTCGCTCAGTAGAATTGACAGGCGAGGCATATTTTGAAATTAAACCAAATGCAAAAGTGCCATTCGTTGTCCAGACTTCTGATGTCAGCATCAAGGTTTTGGGGACAAAATTTAATGTTAGCGCTTATCCCAACGATAAATTTATTGAAACCACGCTTATCTCCGGAAAAGTTACGGTCAGGTCAAACGAAAATCCTGAAATTGAGAATACTCTTGTGGCTGGTGAAAGTATGTCTTTTGACAAAGTGAGCAACAGGCTTACAAAAACCCAGGTCGATACAAAATTTTACACTTATTGGATGAAAGGCGAATTCGTTTTCAAAGACGAAAAATTTGAGACACTTGCCAAAAGGATTGAACGCATTTACAATGTTGAAATAACTTTTCAGGATCAATCGCTTAAAGAAAAAACCTACACCGGCGATTTCAAGGTTGACGATAATATTTACACCATTCTCGAAGTCATCAAACGATCTACTTCTGAGCCAATTGAATACATCACCGACCGGAATAAAATCATCATCAGGAAAAAATAGCGGAATTAGTAAAAAAAAGTAGATATTTACAGGAGTATTTTTCAGGTGGAAACTTCCTGTGTTTATGAGAGTAAAACTTCTGGCATCCATTTTTCTGATTTTTTTCTCTGTGAAAATATTTTCGCAGGATAAAACCATATCACTAAATTTCAGGGATACACCCATTGAGAGAATCATTACTGAAATTGAAAGGCAAAGCGGTTTTCGCTTCTTTTACGAACAATCCAGCATCAATCTCACACCAAAAACTTCTATCCAGGTGAAGAATGCTTCCATCCACGAAGTGCTCGGCCAATTGTTTTCCAATTCATCGTATTCTTACCAAATGATTGACAGGCACATCATTTTGTCGCAGGATAAGGTAATTTTTCCTGAAAATTTCCGAAACAAATTGTCGCGCACAGTGAAAGGTTTTGTGACCATCAATGAGAATGAAAATATTCCGGGAGTTACCGTAATTATAAAAAATACTTACACCGGAACAATTACCGATAGAAAAGGATATTACCAGATTGAACTTCCAATGAATGCCGACACTTTGGTGTTTTCATTTGTCGGCATGAAAACAAAAGAGGTAGTTGTTGGGCAAAAAGCGCAGGTAAATGTAAATCTTACTCCTGAAATTTTGAATGTTGATGAGGTGGTCGTCATTGGTTATGGCGATCAGCGAAAATCGGACCTGACCGGGGCAATTACTTCAATTGAGGTTGACGGGGTTCGCAGGATGTCGGTTTCAGGTATTGATCAGGCTTTACAGGGAAAAGCTGCCGGAGTGCTGATAACTTCCACATCGGGATCTCCGGGTGGGGGGACTTCCATCCGTATTCGTGGA
>JAUYTA010001059.1 GCA_030695265.1 Bacteroidota bacterium | reverse complement strand
CGCAAATTTTAGCGTGTTCAATAATTGCATGGAAATCCTTCCGCTGTCCCGGTTTACGGTCTGGAAAATGAACTGCTCCGGGCAATCCGCTTGCTCCGGTGGTGTAGATACGATCGCGGTAACCGGCTTTTTCCATTGGCGGAACAATGCAGTTGGTGGTGAAAAGAATCGGTCCGTTGAAACTTTCGAATTCTTCTTTCTGTTTCCACCAGGCGTTTCCGTAGTTGCCCACCAAATGTTTGTATTTTTTGAATGCCGGATAATAGTTGGCCGGAAGCATTTCGCTGTGGGTATAAACATCCACTCCGGTCCCCTCGGTCTGAATAAGCAAATCTTCCATATCGCGCAGGTCGTGGCCTGAAATCAGGATTGCAGGGTTTTTGCGAACGCCAATGTTTACTTTGGTCATTTCCGGATTTCCGTAGGTAGAAGTATTGGCTTTGTCGAGCAGCGCCATTACCTCAACACCAAACTTGCCGGTTTCGAGGGTCAAAGCTACCAATTCGTCAACCGACAAATCCTGAGTCGTTGCGGCCAAAGCGCGTTCCAAAAATGCAAATACTTCCTGATTTTCGTGGTTCAGGTTAAAAGCATGTTCGGCATAAGCAGCCAAACCTTTCAGGCCATAAATGATCAACTCTTTCAGCGAGCGGACATCTTCGTTAAGTTCACTCAAAATACCAACTTCCGCAGCTTTTGCTTCGAATTCTTCTCCGGTAACTGCAGTCCAATTGATCGAATCGTGTTTTGGCAACACGATTCTGGCATCCAGCGCTTTGGTTTTTAGCTCATCGCGCACTCTCAGCGTTTTTTTGATACGGATCACAAAAGCAATCTCATCGAAATTGGCATTGGTAATGGTGCTGAACAAACCATCGAAAATCACTTTATCCACTTTTGGCTCGGCCAATCCTGCTTCGCGTAACTTGTTGTTAATGGTTGCAACACCTTTTAAAACAAACAGCAAGGTATCCTGAAGGTTGGCTACTTCAGGTTCTTTACCGCACACACCTTTTACTGTACAGCCAATTCCTTTGGC
>JAUYTA010001057.1 GCA_030695265.1 Bacteroidota bacterium | reverse complement strand
GGGACTTTCGGATGCCGGAAATTGCCGCGACTGGAAAACGGGCGTGCCGGTGGATTTGAAGAAAATACGCGCCAAAGACGAAGATTACTGGAAGGCGCACAAAGGAACTCCGAAAGCGTTTGTTTCGCTCGAAACGGCGCAAAAACTGTGGGGAAACCGCTTTGGTCAATCGACTGCGATTCGCATTGACGGACTGAAAAAAGCTGAGTTTGAAAATACGCTTCTTGCCGGACTTTTGCCATCGCAGCTTGGTTTTGAAGTTCGCGATGTAAAAACCGACGGACTCGCGGCGGCCAGCGGTGGCACCGACTTCGGCGGTTTGTTTATCGGCCTCAGTTTTTTTGTGCTGTTTGCCGCGGTGTTGCTGGCTTTTCTGTTGTTTAAATTGTACCTCGGATTCCGCAAAACGGAAATTGGAACATTGACTGCACTAGGTTTCTCATTTCCGGCCATCCGCAAATTGTTTGTAGCCGAAGCCTCGGTATTTGTTCTGGTTGGTATCTTGATCGGAATTCCGTTTAGCATATTTTATAATCACCTGATTTTAAAAGCCATCAATACCATTTGGGTAGATATTGTCCGCACTTCGATTGTCAACATTCACATTCGCCCGGTTTCGCTCGTTATGGGTAGCCTGATTATTGCAGCGATGTCCTTCACTGCAATCTGGTTTATCCTGAACCGTTTCCTGAAAAACGAAGCGATTAAACTTCAGCGCAAACACCTTTCAGGAAAAGAAAAGAGTGGAAAAAAATCGCTCTGGATTGGATTGGCGCTGATTGTACTTTCATTTATCATCTTGTTTGCGAAAGGTTTCCGAAGTGGTGAAATTAATCCTGAATTCTTTTTTATCAGCGGTTTTGGTTTGCTTCCCGGACTGATTTTGTTGTTCGATTTCTGGATGCGGCGATTGGCTTTTCAGGAAAAAGCGATGCATTTTTCGTTGCGGACCATGCTGCTGAAACGCATTTCCGGAGAACGCCGACGCAACGTGATGATCGTGAGTTTCCTGTCTGTGGGCGTCTTTATGGTCGTCTCCACCGGACTGAACCGCAAAAATTTGACTTCAAATGCTGAATTGCCATCTTCAGGAACGGGCGGTTACGATTATTTTGTTGAAACAACCATGCCGGTGCTTTTTGATGTAAATACGCCAAAGGGAAGAGAAGATCTTGATATACCTGCCGATGCGCAGATCGTGCAATTTCAGTTGCAGCCGGGCGATGATGCCAGTTGCCTGAACCTGAACAAGATTTCCAGACCACGTTTGATTGCCTGTAATCCGGCGGCTTTCGATGAGCGATCGGCATTTACATTTGTCACGCGAACGGACGATCTGGATGCGCAACATCCGTGGCTGACGTTGAATAAAACTTTGACCGACGATGTGATTCCGGCGATTGCCGACCAAACGGTGATTCAGTGGGGACTGATGAAAAAAGTGGGAGACACGCTTTTGTACAAAACGGAGGAAGGGAAAGATTTGAAACTTAAACTGGTGGGCGGACTGGCCAATTCAGTATTTCAGGGCAATGTAATTATTGCTGATGAGCATTTCAACCGGGCATTTCCATCGGTGAGCGGCTCGAATGTATTCCTGATTGATGTGCCCGATACTACTTCGGTTGCTGCAGATTTGCAAACCGGAATGCGCAATTACGGCCCCGAAATCAGTCTGACCACCGACCGTTTGCTGTCGTTTTACACCGTTGAAAATACTTACCTGAATATTTTCCTGATGCTGGGTGCATTGGGACTTCTAATCGGCACGCTCGGTCTGGGCATTCTAATCTTCCGAATAACTTTCGAGCAAATTCCTGAATATGCTTTGCTGTTGTCGCTGGGCTTTTCCAAGCCAATAATTCAACGGATGGTCATATGCGAAAAGCTTTTCCTGATGATAGTTTCCGTTTTGATTGGCTTGATCCCGGCAGTTTTAAGTGGTTTGCCAACGCTGATATCATCGCTCTACGCCAGTCTGTGGATTTGGCTTCCTGCCATTTCAGTTCTGGTAATTCTTAGTGGTGCCATCTTTAGCTTTGTGGCTATCAGAATGGCTTTCAGGCAAAATTTAGTGCAGGCTTTGAGGAATGAATAGCTATTTTTCCTTTATCAGTTCTTCTATTTTGTTGATAACCAATTTGGAAGGCTCAAATAGACGGCAAACGGTATCACCATCGAAGTCGAAAAAATCGTTGTAATCGCCTTTTTGCCGTTTCTCAAATAAATCGGTATAAAGTCTGGCTAAATCCTTGTTGATTTTCCCG
>JAUYTA010001048.1 GCA_030695265.1 Bacteroidota bacterium | reverse complement strand
GCGATTTACTCAACCTTTGGCGCATTAGAAAAGGGAAAGCTGACAGTCTCATTATTCAAACAGATATGGATTGGAATGCCTCGAATTTGGCAATGATTAATGTAAAACGAACAACCCGGGGCAACTGGACTTTGAATTACCTGAAATCTGGAGAAACAAACCCGAAATCATTTTCAGGAACTGACCGCAGTCGGTTTAGCTTTACGAATATCGGAATCACGTTTAAATACACTGCTACCCGCTCCGGACAATTGTGGATCGATGATATTTTTGTCAACCAACTTCCTGCCGAACTTTTCATTCAAAAACTAACACTTGTAAATTCGCACTCAGTTTTGCTAACTTTCAACAAGCCAATAAACCCAGCCACTATTCTCTCCGGAAATTTCATTCTGACTGATGAAAACAACCAGAATATTTCTGTTACCCAAGCCAAAATGGTTGCTGGCTCCGACAAATCAATTGAAGTGAGTTTTGGAAAAACCAATGGAATTGAACTTCGAATGAGCGTTTCAGGGATTTCAGATCTTTCAGGAAAAATCATGAGTCCGGAGACCCGAACTTTTTCCTACTCCTTTTCTCCGGAAGTTGGATCAATCCTCATCAACGAAATTCTGTTCAATCCTTTTTCCGGAGGAGTTGATTTTGTAGAGCTGGTCAATGTTTCGGAACAAACCATTCCGGTTCACCGCCTGAAACTGGCAAGTAGAAACGACACGCTGGCATTGAAACAAATTTATGCGATCAGTGCCGAAAAAAGATACTTGAAACCCAGTGAATTTCTTGTGTGCACGAAAGATCCATTAATATTAGCTGCACAGTATTTCTCGAATGATCCTGGAAGTTTTTGTACCATGAAAACCTTGCCAAGTTTCTCTGATGATGCCGGAACAGTGGTTTTGCTAAACGATTCACTCGAAGTTCTGGATGAATTCAGCTACTCAGCAAAAATGCACTCACCTTTTCTGGCTGATAAAAATGGCGTTTCGCTCGAACGCATTTCGTTGGACAAACCAACTTCCGATCGCAAAAACTGGGCATCGGCAGTCGCTACGGTTGGTTTTGCTACACCAGGATTACCCAATTCACAAACCGCAAGTGGAACCGAAATTCAGGATGAGTTAACACCCGAGCCCAAAGCATTTTCCCCCAACGGCGATGGATACAACGATGAACTTGCAATTAAATACAGTTTCAGCAAACCTGGCTATATGGCCAATGTCCGCATTTTTGATATTGCCGGAAGACAGGTGAAATTTCTGGTAAAGAACCAATCTTTGGCGCAGGAAGGAAGCTGGCTGTGGGACGGCACAACTGAAGCAGGACAAAAATTGGGTATTGGAGTTTACATTATTTTGGTTGAAGTTTTTGATCAGGAAGGAAATACGAATGTTTTTAAGAAAACATGTACAATTACTGATCGGGTGAATTAAAGATTGGCAATTATTTTCTTCTGTCAAGGCGCATCCGTGTCATTCTTTCGCGCATCCCGCCATTTTTCAGGAAATCTTGACTAAGTGATTGTAATTGATTTCCACCGAAAGCACCATTTACTAAACACTAAACTGTAACAAAATATAAACACTAAATACCAATTCCCCAAAACTATAATCTCCGCAAATGAACCACAACCTTTTTACATTGGCCTGGCGCGAAACCATCAGGTCGGCCTACTGGGGCAAAAGCCTGGCAACCAACATCGGACTGGGTTTTCTGGCCCTTTATTTTTCGGTCAGCTTTCTCTTGCTGGGTTTTGCTATTCCTGAAATTCTGACCAAAGATTTCCCT
>JAUYTA010001046.1 GCA_030695265.1 Bacteroidota bacterium | reverse complement strand
TGCAACCGATTATCGGTCATTTGAGCGATAAAACATGGGGTCGTTTCGGTCGGCGTCGGCCATTTTTTCTGCTTGGCGCAATTTTGGCATCGCTTGCTTTGATTGTGTTGCCCAATACACCTTCGTTGTGGATAGCCGCCGGGATGCTCTGGATCAGGGATGCTTCCATCAATATTTCGATGGAACCGTTTCGTGCATTTGTGGGCGACATGCTGCCAAGTCAGCAACGTACCCGTGGATTTGCCATGCAGAGTTTCTTTATTGGTTTGGGAGCTGTAATAGCTTCAGGTTTGCCTTACATTTTAAGTGAATGGATGGGTGTAGCCAATGTGGCCGAAGCGGGTGAGAAAATTCCGCCTTCCGTCAGGTATGCTTTTTATCTGGGTGGGGCTGTTTTCTTTCTTGCTGTTTTGTGGACCGTATTCCGTACCAAAGAATATTCTCCCAATGAATTGAAAGAATTTGAGGAAGAGAACATTCAAAGTCAGGGACTTTCAAGGTTCGTTTACCGCACTCCTGTTGAACTGCTGAAAAGCTTTTTCAAGCAGGGATTTATTTGGTTGCTTGTAGGAACCGGGTTTAGTTACCTGATTTTTCTACAGGGCTGGGAAAAGGAACTGTATGTAATTTCAGTTGGTCTGGCAGTTTTCGGAATCATCCTGCTGATCACCGGTTGGAATACCCGCCAGGGACTTACCCGGAACGGTTTGGTTGAAGTGATGACCGATTTAATGAACATGCCCAAAGCCATGAAGCAATTGGCCGTTGTCCAGTTCTTTTCATGGTTCGCTTTATTTGCGATGTGGATTTATTCTACCTCGGCTGTAACCAGTCACATTTACGGAACCAGCGATACCACAACTGAATTGTATAACAAAGGCGCCAACTGGGTCGGATTT
Source organism: Bacteroidota bacterium (assembly GCA_030695265.1). Lineage (GTDB taxonomy): Bacteria > Bacteroidota > Bacteroidia > Bacteroidales > Prolixibacteraceae > Aquipluma. The sequence continues at coordinate 1,351 of JAUYTA010001046.1, read as the reverse complement.
CTTTTCGCGATTTACAACGGGTTTGCCGCCATAATGGCTTTTATCCTTCCTGTTTTGGCCAAAGCAACCAGCAGGAAAATGGCTCATGCGATTTCGCTGGTAATTGGCGGAATCGGCCTGATGTCGTTCTATGTGATCAAAGATCCAAATTTATTACTGATCTCGATGGTGGGCGTCGGAATTGCCTGGGCAAGTATTTTATCAATGCCTTACGCGATTTTAACCGGCTCATTGCCCGCCCAGAAAATGGGAATTTACATGGGAATTTTTAACTTCTTCATCGTGATCCCGCAAATCTTCGCTGCCAGTATCCTCGGATTTTTTACCAAAACCTTGTTTGGCGGACATGCAATTTATGCCCTCGTTCTGGGTGGTGTATCCTTGCTGATTGCCGCTGTTAGTGTATTGTTTGTAGATGATGTGGATCAAAAATAGAGCCCTCTTCCCGTTCCCCCGTGGGGGGAAAGCCTTGGACTGCGTGGTGCATTCTAATTTGCTTTGTTCAGCAATTTTCGCTGAGAATGATTTAATGCTGAGAAATTAATGTTCAATGCATTATCCTTTGCCGTCCCATTTATAGGACGGACATAAAATGATAAATGAAAACAGATATAAAATGATTGAAGCTTGCATTTTTGACCTTGATGGGGTGATCGTTGATACCGCCAAATACCATTTTATTGCCTGGAAAGCTTTGGCCGAAGAACTCGGGTTTGAATTTACCAATGCAGACAACGAACGGCTCAAAGGAGTCAGTCGTATGTCGTCGCTCGAAATTTTGCTCGAAATTGGTGGATTACAATTTTCGGAGGCTGAAAAACTGGCGATGGCTGAAAAAAAGAACACGCTCTATGTGACTTACATCGAGGAAATGACTCCTGAAGAAATTCTTCCCGGTGTTCCTCAATTCCTTCAGGAATTGAGGAACACCGGGATCAAAATCGCGCTCGGATCGGCCAGTAAAAACTCATCGATGATTTTAGACCGGATTCAACTTTCAGGAGTGTTTGATGCGGTGGTTGATGGAAATTCAATAACCGAGGCCAAACCAAATCCTGAAGTATTTCTGAAAAGTGCTGAATGGCTGGGTGTTTTGCCTGAAAACTGTGTAGTATTCGAAGATGCCATTGCCGGAGTTGAGGCCGCCCGGAATGCCGGAATGCGCTGTGTCGGAATTGGCGACCCTGAAACGCTTGAAATGGCAGATTTTGTAATTCCCGGTTTTGATGGATTTACTGTAAGAAAATTAAAAGGTGCATTAGGAGAAAGTACAATTGAAAACCAAATAGGCACATAGAACACAATAGAAAAATAAACCAAATCTATGTGACCTATGTGCCTATGTGGTTAT
>JAUYTA010000666.1 GCA_030695265.1 Bacteroidota bacterium | reverse complement strand
GGAATACAAACGTTTTTGGACCGAGGAAAGGGTGACAAAAGCCAATGATATGGGATTAACGCGGGAAGAAGTAATGACCATTGCATCCATTGTTCAGGAAGAAACCAACAGAAGAGATGAAAAGCCCATTGTTGCAGGCTTGTACCTGAACCGTATCAAACGCGGAATTCCTTTACAGGCTGATCCTACGGTTAAATTTGCGCTGGGCAACTTCCGTATTAAACGTGTTCTGAATAGTCATCTGGAGGTTGATTCGCCCTACAATACGTATAGAAATCCAGGTTTACCGCCCGGTCCTATTAATTTTCCTGAATCTGGGAGTATCGATGCCGTACTAAATGCAGCAGAGACACCCTACATATACATGTGTGCACGCGAAGATTTTTCGGGATACCACAATTTTTCGAAAACATTGGCAGGTCACAACGAAAATGCACGAAAATACAAGGCGGCACTTGATTCATTAAAGATTTTTGAATAGTACCGACATAAAAAAGCTACCGGAAAAGAGATTGTTGTCTCTGTCTTCCGGTAGCTTTTTTTTATGTATTTCAGGATATGCTCTATTCAAAGATATCTCTCACTTTTTCGAAGAAATTACGGTCCGATTGATCCGGTCCATCAATAAAGTTGGTCGAAGTCTGAAGTTTTTCGAGTAATTTACGTTCTTCTGAATTAACTTTTTTCGGTATCCAAACATGAACGCGAACCAGCAAATCTCCCTTTCCGTAGCCATTTACATCCGGTAAGCCTTTCCCACGCAGACGAAGTATTTTCTCAGGCTGCGTACCTGCTTCAATTTTTACTTTTACTTTGTTGTCAACAGTTGGAATCTCTTTGGTTGCTCCCAAAGTAATCTCAGGGAAAGTCACATAAAGGTCATAAATAAGGTTGTTTCCGTCTCTTATCAATTCCGGATGTTCTTCTTCCTGAATCACCACAAACAGATCGCCGTTGATGCCGCTACGCCGTCCGGCATTTCCTTTTCCTGCAACATTTAGCTGCATTCCTTCACCAACACCTGCCGGAATTCTTATTGAAATGACTTCTTCATCGCGAACAACTCCTTCGCCCTGACAATGAACACATTTATTGGTGATGATTTGTCCTTCGCCATTACAGGTTGGACAAGCTGAAGTAGTTTGCATTTGCCCGAGCAGTGTATTCTGAATACGGGTTACATGTCCGCTTCCCTTACAGGTTGAACAATTTGAATACGAAGATCCACCCTGTGCTCCGGTTCCGCTGCAATGCGTACAGGGCACATATTTTTTCACCTTGATTTTTTTCTCAACGCCATTTAAAACCTCGCCTAAATTCAGTGTGACTTTTACCCGAAGATCAGAGCCGCGATGCTGACGTGGTCCGCGACTGCGTGAACCGCCTCCGAAACCGCTAAATCCACCTCCAAATCCACCGCCACCAAAAACATCGCCAAACATCGAGAAAATATCGTCCATCGACATGTCGTGTCCGCCAAATCCCTGATTGTTGCCCACTCCTTTGTGTCCGTACTGATCGTACCGCTGACGTTTTTCAGGACTGCTTAATATCTCGTAAGCTTCGGCAGCTTCTTTGAATTTTTCCTCGGCTTCTTTATTTCCCGGGTTTTTGTCAGGATGAAACTGAATGGCTTTTTGTCGGTATGCCTTCTTTATTTCGTCAGCTGTCGCTGTTTTACTGACACCCAGAATTTCGTAAAAATCGCGTTTTGTCATTTTAAATCAAATAAATCAGGCTTATTCGCCTATAACTACTTTTGAGAAACGTATCACTTTGTCGTTCAGGAAATAACCTTTTTGAACCACATCTACAATCTTCCCTTTTAATTCTTCTGTCGGTGCGGGTATCTTGGTGATCGCTTCGTGCAGATCAGTATCGAAATCCTGCTCTTTTGCCTCAATTTCCTTCACGCCGTTTTGTTTCAGAAATTCCTGAAATTTGCTGTAAATCAATTTAACTCCGGCTTTTACATGGCTTTCGTCTTCATCAATGTCCAGCGTCTGCATTGCACGGTCGAAATCGTCAATAACAGGCAAAATGCTGATTAACAGACTTTCGCTGGCTGATTTTAATAATTCCATGCGTTCTTTTAACGTACGTTTCCGGTAATTGTCAAACTCTGCCTGTAAACGGATATGCCTGTCTTTCAACTCAAGTAATTCCAATTCGGTTTTTTCAAGTTGTTCTTCAACCTTGGAATGTTTGTGTGCTTTCTCTTTTTTTGTTTCTTTTTTATCTTGTGCCGGTTCTTCTTGCTGTTCAATTAAATCCGGCGTTTCATTTTCAAGTTCTGCGTTAACTTTGTCTTTATCTTCTGTCATTGTAACTGAATTTTAAAATTTCGTTTTTCGAGTTGCAAATATACTGCCATTGGGATACAATTGCCAATTTGGCATCTTAAATAATTGATAACTGACAAGCTTGAGTTATAAAGTAAAAAGGGCAGTCCGAATAATACGGATTGCCCCATCTTCTTTATAATGTTATGCTTGATAAATGTTCCTGAATCTTCCCACTGTCATTAAAAGTCATTAATTGTCATTTGGTGGTCATAATTGTCTTGAAATGACAACTTAATGACTATGAATGACAACATTTGACTGCCACAAAAAACAATTAGGTAAGTAAACGGACAATCAATTTGTTATTTATTTCAGCAAAGCTGCAATTGCTTGTGCAAGTGCCGGGCCGCGCAGGTTTTTGCCAACGATAATGCCATCGCCATCAATCAGAAAGCTGGCCGGAATTCCGCGAACACCATAAACTGCGGCATATTTTGAATTCCATCCCTGAAGGTCACTCACGTGATTTTCCCAAATAAGTTTATCGGCATTGATGGCAGTTTGCCAGGCTGATTTATCCTTGTCGAGCGAAACGCTGAAAACAGTGAATCCCTTACCATTCTTGAAGTTCGAGTCCTTGAATTTTTCGTAGGTCGCTACCACATTGGGGTTTTCGTGCCGGCAAGGACCACACCATGCTGCCCAGAAATCTATCAGTACCAATTTGCCTTTAAGTGATGATAGTTTTATTTCTTTTCCGTCAGGATTTTTTTCGTTGATTTCAGGAGCTTTGTTCCCAATGTTCAATCCGATGGTTGCATCTTTTGTTTGGGTTGATCCGTTGCCCGGACTGGCTGCATTTGTGATGGTTGCCAAAGTGAAAATCATGGCAAAAACTAGTGATAATTTCATTTTCATATTGTAATTATTTCTTGGTTTGTTTTTAATCTGAATTACAAAAGTAACAAATCAACAATACGATGGTTAAATCAGAAGTTTCTGTTTGAAAACTTTAACAAAACCGGAAATATTATCATTGCCTGATTTCATTTTAGAATAGCCAAACATTTCCTGATTTAATTATTCGGTTCGGGTAATTCTTGCACCGATAGCGTTTAAGCGGTCGTCAATATTTTCATATCCACGGTCAATTTGCTCAATGTTTGAAATTTTACTGGTGCCCTGTGCCGATAAAGCTGCAATCAGTAAAGC
>JAUYTA010001036.1 GCA_030695265.1 Bacteroidota bacterium | reverse complement strand
CAATGATGGTCGGGATTTTAATCCGCGTAAAAAGGTCATTCACCGCCGTCGAAAAGGCGAAGATGATGACTATATCTAATAAGATGCTCAATTCCATGGCCGCAATTTACTTGAAATTCTGCAAAAGCATAAAAATAATTTATTAGCAAAGGGTTATTTCTTTGGGGGGAATTCAATTAAGTTCGATTCTGTCGGTCAAATCGCAAACAATCACCCTTCCAGCCAAAACCCCATCCCGGCTTTCGTTTCGCCATTTACCACAATTTCCAATCGGTGTTCTCCGGCAAAATGGGTGCGGGTAGTGAAATCGGTGAAAGCCTGTTTCTTGGTGATCGGGTGTTCGCCCACGGGAAATTTACCTTCGCTGATCTGGAAGATTTTTGCAGAGGTTTTTCCTCCTGATTTTATGTAATGAATCCGGTATTCGAGCCTTATTTTCTGAGGTTTTCCGGAGTGATTGGAAAGCGTGAAAGAAAACCTCAGATGATCGCCAATGCGGAGGCTTTGTTTGTCAGTGGCAAGTCCGGTAATGGTCAGCAATTCGGGATTGGCGAACCCAAAAAGCATCAGCGCGCGTTTGCTGCCGCCTTTCAGCAAGGTGCGACAGGCATGTTTGATGATGCGGTCGATTTCGGGCGACTGGCCTTTCCAGCGTTCACACAAATCCAAAACCAGTGCTGGATGATCTTTCGAAATGTCGTTCAGGTTATTGGCCACGCTGCGCCGGACAAATTCTTCCGGATCGCTTTTCAGTTTTTCCAGAATCGGCAAAATCAGTTTCGGGTCTTTTTTAAACTTCGAAAGCCCCATTCCCCAAGGCAGGCGGGGGCGGCAACCTTCGCTGGCCAATCGTCGGACTGAAGGATTTTCATCATCAGTCCAGCGGTAAAAATATTGAATGGCCCGTTCCGGATCTTTGTCTAAAAACGGTCGCACGGCAAATTCCGAAGTACAAGAACTGGTGAATTTTGCCAGCGCATTCATCGAAATATCCCAGTCATCCATGCCGTAGCATTCAGCAAAATCGGAAAATGAAAGGGCAACAAAGCCTTTAAACTGAGGGCCGATTTGTTCCAGAATGTTGATGGATTGCCGATAATCGGCAGGAAGCATTTGATGCAGACATTCGGTTATGTGCCGCATTTTCTGTTTCAGCTCACGGTCGGCCCATTGCGAATTGAGCACAAGTGAAGTGAATTTTTGAACATCGAATTCAGTCCAAATACCATTGATTGTTTCAGCCAGTTTCAAAATCTGATCTACAGGAATCAGAATGTCTTTGAGTTTTTCAGGCATAAATTTCAGGATTATACTTTTGGCAGAATGAAATAGAAAGTACAGCCCTCGCCGGGGATATTGTTACTGTCAACACCCACTTCGCCGTGTAGCTTTTCGATGATTCGCTTTGCGATTGAAAGTCCCAATCCGTTTCCTTCGGCTCTCAGTGTATCCAGGCGGGTAAACTTGTTAAACAGCAAAGCCCGGTCATCATCCGACAAGCCTTTGCCATTGTCTTTGATCCAGAATTTGACTTTCTGCCCATCCAGCATTTCGCTTCCCAGCTCAATCACCGGCGGAGTTCCGCCATATTTGATGGCATTGCTGATGTAATTGAGCCAGACTTCTTCAACCCATGCTTCGTAGCCCAATACCTCAGGCCAAACTTCAGGAATGGCGATTTTCGCTTTTTTCTCCTGAATCATATCGTTTAACCGTTTTAACACCTCGCTAATGCTGCGCTGCATGTTAATGCCGACCGGCTTTACGTCCTGCTGCCGAACCGATGCAATGGTAAGCAGTTCGCGGGTAATGTGCATGGTTTTGGTCGCCGATTCATTGATCAGATCGTTGATTTCCAGCAAATCTTCTTTTGACATATCGTCGATGCAGGATTTGATCAGACTGCTTGCCGAAACAATGGCTCCGAGCATGTTTTTAAGATCGTGTGCCACTGTGTGTGAAAAAGCGTCGAGGTCAACAATCAGTTTTTCTTTTTCCTGAATCTCTTCCAGCAACCTGACATTCGTTTCCCTGATTTTCTCTTCCACTTCGATATGGTGGGTGATGTCTTTCATCAGAATAAGCCGCCCGGTGTGCTGTTTATTCTGATCATACAAAGTGGTGGATTGCAGATCGTAGAAATGTTTGCATCCATTAACATTTCGAATCACTTCATTATGATAGACGTCTTTCTTTCTGATTTCACCTTCAAGCAGCTCACTGGCTGGAAATACTTCTTCCACTTTCCGCCCGATCAACTCTTTTTCATCCGAAGCAATCAGCTTTCGCATGGCAGGATTCAGATCGGCAATACGATGTGAATTATCGATGATCATAATGGCATCAGGAATAATATCGATGAGTTTATTCCGCGCAAACGGAACAAGGTCGAACATTCTATATTGCGAAATTCCAATGGTAATGAGTATTCCGGTAAACAAAAAACTAAAAGGTGTCCAGTCGAAACCCGGTATTGGGTTAATATGAAAAATATAAATCAGATTACCGATCAGGGGCAAAAACGAGGCGATTAACAATATAATGATTTGATGTTTGTAGTAAACTGACAGTCGGGAATAAAGTACTAAAATATTCACTATCCCCCAAAGAAGAGCGGCGTATAAAAAAAGCATCATTGCCCAAAACAACGGACCATAAACGTAATCGGTGGCATTTGTCAAAGGATTAATCGAATAGCTCTTCCAATGTAAAAAATGAAGATTATTGGTGAATGGAGAAAGGATGAAAAGTGTTGCAATGGAATAAAACAACACGATGATCTGCTTTTTCAGGAGTTAGTACTGAGAAGAAAACGAAAGCGAAAAGAACAGGAACGAAACCGGGCAGTAAACGATCCCGAAATAAGAAAGCCTCGACCAAAAAATCTTTGTATCAATGTCGGTGGCTGCAAATTCAAAAGCATAAGTAAAAGCCCAAACAGATGAAGCGATCTGCCAGATCAGCCAAAATTTTACCCCCGGCGTTTTCCGGAACTTTATCAGGAATAAAAAGGTAATTATCCCAACTATTCCACCAATTAGCAGAAGAATGAAAAGCGGTGTAATACTATAACTCGCAATGTTAAAATCCAGATTGCCCATAACCGGTGCTGAAATTGGAAAACTTTTGAATGAAATGTCCGTGAAAATAATATTTTAACCTGAAGAATAAAAGATCTTCCCTATTTTGAAAGCAAATCATTTTTAGCCTGAATTAATCAGCTTGCAAGAAGATGCTCGATCAAAATTTTCAAACCTAATACAACTAAAATCAAACCTCCGAACATTTCGGCATATTGGTTAAATTTCGGGCCAGTCTTTTTGCCCAGCAGTATTCCAAGCATGGAGGCAATAAAAGTAACTGCCCCGATAATAAAAACCGCGATTAAAATTTTATCCAGAAAAGCGGCAAAACTAAACCCAACAGCCAGCGCGTCAATACTGGTGGCAAGCGAGAGCGTGAGGATGACTTTAATATGCAAGGGATTCTTGATCTCACGAACTTCGGAACTGATAAAACTCTCGATGATCATTTTCCCTCCAATAAGGCTGAGCAAACCAAAAGCGATCCAGTGGTCAACAGGCTCAATCAGCGGCTTCATACTCGTGCCGATCAGCCAGCCAATCAAAGGCATAACTGCCTGAAATACCGCGAGAAAGATGGCAATTTTCGTGGCCTGAATAAAACGGATTTGGGGGAGATTTAGCCCGCTGCATACTGAAACAGCAAACGAATCGAACGACAGCCCGATAGCGAGCAAAATGATTGTTATAATTTCCATCCATCCAGAATTGAGCGACAAAACTATAAAAAAAACGGTTCTATGATGTTTTGTATGGGTAAGCTTTTCACACATACTCACCCCCTCGCACCGATGGTGCTTGCGGACTTCGGGGTGAGTTTGAAATTAGTTTTGGCAAGCAACAAAAAAATCGCTAAACTTGTAAGTGTATCATTTACGTTTATAACCTGACAACTTCAAAAACATGAAACTAAAACTTGCCCTTCCACTATTCCTGTTTGCCGGGCTGACAGCCTGTAAAAACGAACCGGAACAAGCCAATTACAAAATTCAGGGCGTTCCGTTCAACGAAGTAAAAATCAGCGATCAATTTTGGCTGCCCAAAATTGAAACCAACCGTACAGTAACCATCCCTTCTTCGTTTGCCAAATGCGAAGAGAACGGGAGAATGGATAATTTCCTGATTGCCGGGGGAAAAAAGGAAGGCCCGGTCATCGGGAAAATGCCTTTCGACGACAGCGATGTTTATAAAATAATCGAAGGGGCAGCCTATTCGCTCACCACCATTCCTGATCCAAAACTGGACGCATACATTGATTCAGTGATCGCAATTATCAAAATTGGACAGGAGGAAGACGGATATCTGACCACTTACAAAACCATCGATTCAACTTATTCTCCGGCTTCATGGAATCCTGCCGGGGGAAGGTGGAAACACCTGGCTTCGAGCCACGAGTTGTACAACAGCGGACACATGTTCGAGGCAGCTGCCGCGCATTACCGCGCAACGGGGAAAACCAATTTTCTGGACATCGCCACTAAAAATGCCGATTTGCTGGTAAAGGTCTTTGGTGAAGGCAAAAATCCTGATGTTCCCGGTCACCAGATTGTTGAAACCGGACTGATAAAACTCTACCTGGTCACAAACAAAAAGGAATATCTGGAACTAGCCCGTCATTTTTTGGATCAGCGGGGTGACAGCACAAAAAGAAAAATATGGGGCCCGTACAATCAGGATCACAAGCCGGTTACAGCGCAGGACGAAGCTGTTGGACATGCTGTGCGGGCTTTGTACATGTATGCAGGAATGACCGATATTGCCGCCATGTACAACGACCCTGCCTACACCAACGCGGTGGATAAACTCTGGGAAAACATGGTTTACAAAAAGATGTACCTCATCGGGGGAATCGGCGCGCGGCACGACGGCGAAGCGTTTGGCGAAAACTATGAACTTCCGAATCTCACCGCGTACAACGAAACCTGCGCCGCCATTGCCAATGTTTACTGGAACTACAGAATGTTCCTGCTTCATGGCGACTCGAAATACATTGATGTGCTGGAACGCAGTTTATACAACGGAGTCATTTCAGGAGTCGGGCTCGATGGAAAAACCTTCTTTTACCCCAATCCATTGGAATGTGACATGCATTATCATTTCAACTACGGAGGTTCGCTCGACCGCCAGCCGTGGT
>JAUYTA010001033.1 GCA_030695265.1 Bacteroidota bacterium | reverse complement strand
CAGTTTTACGTTTCCTTGTTTGTAAACACCATGAACATTGCCGAATTACGCAGCAATGTTGAAATTCGGACTGATCTGACTCAATTCTTAATATGCATAATCAACATCGGCAGGTTGAGTATAAAGAAGTGAGTTATCCATAGCAGAATTGTCAACTCCATCTTCTTCTCCTCCGGTACAACCCAATTCAATTTCGAGGGTCATTCCGATTTTGCTCATACGTGCAAGGTATTTTTTGCAGATTTCGATGTTTTCTTCAAGTGGTTCTTCTGAAAGATCAAGCATGTGTGAGCTGAACAATGGTTTACCAGTTTCTGCAAAGTGTTTTTCACCTGCATCCAGAAGGCCATCAATCCAGGGTAATAATTTTTTTGCAGCATGGTCGGTATGCAATACTACATGCACTTTGTAAAGTTCGGCAAGCAAATGCACCGATTTTGCACCGGCAATCGCTCCGGCAATTGGAGCCAACTGTCCATCAAGTTTCAGGCCTTTTCCGGCATAAAACTGTGCGCCACCATTTGAGAATTGAATTATTACTGGAGAATTAACCAGTTTGGCAGCTTCCATCACTGCATTTACAGAGTCGGAACTAACTACGTTTACAGCTGGCAATGCATAATGATTTTCCTTTGCAATCTTGAATACTTTTTGCAAATCGGTTCCGGAAACAACTCCGAATTTTACTACTTCTGAAATTTTAGTCATTGTATAAATTTTAAGATGATACTTTTAAATTACTATTCCCTGAATTTTATTTTTCAGAAAACAACTAAGCAAAGGTAGGATTGTTCGGGCGAAAAAAATAATATCGGCCAATTAATTGACCCACCGAAGATGAAAATTTCATTTTTATTTGATGCAATGGCTGTTGACTTTCATAAATTCAGGCTGAATAAGGCAAGAACTAGAACGGATACCCGATTGCAAATGACAGGTTCATCTGATCGCCATTGATTGGATAGTTGCCCGGAATAAACCGTTTACCCGCTTCTAAAGAAGGATCTCTCATTTTCAACCCTAAATCGAGCCGAAAAAGGAAAAATGTAAAATCAAACCTTACTCCCAGACCGGTACCAACTGCAATCTGCCTGTAAAACTCATCCATCCTGAAAACCGCTCCTGAACGGTTATCCTTGCTATTGATTGCCCAAATGTTTCCTGCATCCAAAAAGAACGCGCCTTCCATCAACCAAAATAGTTTAAACCGGTACTCTAAATTTGCTTCCAGCTTAATATCAGATGATTGATTTGGATATGATCGCCTATTTGGGTTTACCGCTGGTTTATAAGTACCCGGCCCCAGCGACCTTACCTGCCAGGCACGGATGCCATTTGCGCCTCCGGTGAAATATTTCTTTTCAAAAGGCAATACATCGAAATTGCCAAAAGGAATTCCAACCCCAAGAAATGCACGTCCAACCAAAGAACTCTGTTTATCGATCATGTGTCCGTAACGATATTCAAAATCAGTTTTAAAATACTGCGCAAATCGTGTATTCAATATTTCATAGTATGAACTTGGCTGATTGGTAATGGAATCAATTCTTTCAGTTTTGTTTTTATCTATAAGTCCTGAATAAAGTGACAGCAGATTGCCAGCCGATTCAAAATTGAATTTAAAGTATTTGTAATTCTCCCTCTTGTTGATACTTTGTGTATTATACATCCAACTATAATTAGATGCCAGAATGAGGTGATCCGTAAAACTGTTTTTTATGTACAGATCCTGAATTAAAATGATGAAATCCGGATTTAATGCAGAAATAATCACGTAATTCAAATCAAACAAATTCAAGGTATGAAACTTATAGGCAGAAGTTTTCCAGTTATATCCAAATTTAAAATTGGTAATGGTCCTGGTATAATCAGGACGGTTTTGATAGTTATAACCAACTGTCAGCTTGGTTTCCGGAATCTGAAAATTAAACATGCGTTTTCCCTTGATGAAGCTCATAAACTTCGGAAAAGTAAGACTCGATTCAAGCCCAAGTTCGCGGGTATTAAAATCGAGCATGCTGTTGTCAATTAATGCCTGTTGCCGCTCACGAGCCCCTCTCAATTTAAAATCAAAAACTTCGGCGCCTCCAAAAACATTGCGGTGCTGAAAATTAAAATTACCGGCCACCCCGAGATTGCCTGAAGAATTCGTTCCCTCTAAATCGACAGAAAAATTCTGACGCGGTAAAGGTGACAACTGCATACGGCAATCGAGCAGCGGAACAGAATCGCCGCCAAACATATTCGTCTCCAGAAAACCTATATTAATAACCTTGAATTGTTTTAACCGGCTCAATGCACGATAGGTCTTTTCAGTATTTTGCAAACTGTAATAAGTGCTGTCCCGCATCCGGTTAATGTTGGAAAACAAACCGGGCTTGTATTTTAGCTTTCCTGAATAAGTAAAAATATAATCATTCACAACCAATGTATCCACCTGCTGCTCTGTCAGATTTCCGGTAAGGTCGGGAGTTTTGAAGGTTGGATTTATCAGGAAATTCCTGATTTTATACTTCTGGTGTGGAATTACTTCATTTGAGTCGTTCCGCTGCGAAGCATCATCAATATTTATCATCAAATCGACCTGATGGTTGAATAAATTACTATCGGCAGTAAAAGTTATAAATTCTTCGGTGAATTTGTAAAATCCGGCATTATGAAGATTCCGCGCAATTCGTTGCCGCTCGGAGTTCAGGATATCCAGGTCGAAAATATCGCCGGAGTGAAGCAGTTGATTAATGGAATCTTCCATTATAAGTCCGCGTAAATTTTCGTCCTTTAATGAATAAACGTAATTGCGGATCAGATATGGCCGCCCAACTTCAATAGTATAAATGAGGTTCAGTTTTTTTTCATTCGAACCATAAACAAGCGTATCTTCTATTGAAGCATCGTAATATCCTTTGTTCTTCAGGTAAATCTGAAATTGTTCCTTGCTTCGCTGCGATTGAATTTGTTCGTAAATTACAGGCTCTTCTCCAATTCTTTTCAGCCAACCATTTTCCTTTTTTACCGACGACAATTTGTAAACCCATTAATGAAATTTCATCAATCCTAATCTCTTCAGATTTTCTTTCTGTCGAACGTAAGTTCTGATATCCTCCTTTTTGATATTCTTGTTATCAACTTTAACAGTAACTTTATTCAGAAGAAATTTACCTTCGGGCACAAATTTGGTTGAATTGCATGAGCTAAGAAGCACGATTCCCA
>JAUYTA010001030.1 GCA_030695265.1 Bacteroidota bacterium | reverse complement strand
GGTTGTCCCGGTTTTTCGAACTGCGCCAACCGATGGGAACAGCCCTTTTCTGATTTTCCAGTATAGATTGTATTCGGAAGGAATGCCGGTAAAATGCAGCGGAATTTCTACGGGTATTACCTCTATTGCTTTTTTTATCCGGCTGATTTGCTCTTCAAGTGTCTCATTGTTTTCGGCGCGTGTTTCAACCAGCAAAGCGGTGGCGGTTTCACTTAATCCGGTAATCCATTTGGGTATTCCTGGTTCATTTTCAATTGAATGAAGTCCGGCGCGGTCGATCAGTTCAGCAGTTGAAACAGTTGGTTCCGATTTCAGCAATGAAACCGCGTTGCATGCTTTTTCAATGTAAGGAAAAATAATCATTGCACTTGCCTTGAACGGAAGTTCTTCGACAGTCCGGTAAGTTATTTCAGCAATAAAACCAAGCGTGCCTTCCGATCCAATCATCAGATGTTCAATGATGTCGAACGGGTCAGCAAAATCAACAAGTGCGTTCAGGCTGTAACCTGTGGTATTTTTAATTCTGAATTTATGCCTGATGCGGTCGGCCAGCGGAATATTTGCCTTGACAGACTGACCCAATTCGGTTAATTCGCTGATTATTTCCGGGTGCTTTTTCTGAAATTCAATTTTGCTCTGCGAATCGCAGGTGTCGAGTACAGTTCCATCGAAGAAGATGATTTTCATTCCGGCTACCGTCTGGTAGGAATTGTCGGCAGTTCCGCAGCAAATTCCACTGGCGTTGTTGGCTGCAATACCGCCAATCATGGCCGAATTAATCGAAGCCGGATCGGGACCTATTTTGCGTTTGTAGGGAGCAAGCAGGTTGTTTACTTTGCTTCCTATCAACCCGGGTTGCAGGCGGATTCTTTCTCCGTTCGAAAGAATTTCATATTTTTTCCAATGCTCACCGGCAATCACCAGCACCGAATCCGAAATCGCCTGTCCCGACAAACTGGTTCCGGCAGCCCTGAAGGTGACAGGAAGGTCAAGTTTGTTGGTTTCTTCGAGAATAAAAGATATTTCCTGTTCGTCTTTTGCTTTGACCACGAGTTTTGGAATCATCCGGTAGAAACTGGCATCTGTGCCAAAAGCCAGCGTGTATAGCGGATCGTGAAACATTCGTTTCGGATCTATCTTTTTTGATAGGCGTTCGTGTAATAAAAGGTAACTTCCTGAAAGCATGATGAATAATTTTGTGATTGGTCTTGACAGGAATTTAAAAGTCAGCTTACCTGCAAAATCGCTGGTAAAACTAAAAAAACCGAATCTCTATTGATGAGAAATTCGGTTTTTTTTCAAATATGAAGAAATAGTATTACTGTTTCTTTTCTGCTGTCAAAGTTTTAGGGCCTTCAGGAGAATCAACAGTTCCTGATAATTTATTTTTATCTCTTGTAAGTTCAACATTAATGGGGCTGCCATCCACATAAGTTAAAAAAGTAATTTTGTTCTTTTCAATCTTTAGATTGGTGGCTACCAGTTCACCAGCCTCTAATTTTATAACACAAACTGTGATGCCTTCTTTTTCAGAAAAGATGATACTTCCTTTTTCATACCCGTATGGCGCATCGCTTACCTGGTAAATCCATTCACCAATTAAAACATTGTTTTTTTCTTCAGCCTGAAGTTGCAGGGATGAAAAAGCTGAAACTGTTATTAATAAAAGCAAAGCAATAAATTGTTTTTTCATATCAAAAAAGATTTTGGTTAGTATTAAAAGCTTTAATTAATTGAAGTCTAAATATACAATTGTTCTTTGAAAGATTTCAAGAGACAGTTGAATGTTTCAATTCTTTTTTTATCAAAGCTTTATTTACGTGAATAGCTGACATTGTGGGGTTTCTGGCTGTCATTGATAAAACAGGTTCAGTTAATAATTCTTTGTGCTTGAAATTTCTTTTTCTATCGGCAATTTCAAAATTTAATGATTCTGAACGATTCTTCAGTTTTATCAATAGGCTTGGAATAAATGCAACTGTAAATCCCATGGCCAATAAAATAATCATCAGGTTATTAATGCTCATCATGTGGTTTAACGACAAAGCAAAAACGATAAAAAGGATGTTAAAGCCCAGGATATACATCGTAGCGCTCAAATGTGAATTTCCCAGTTTCAGCAATTTGTGATGGATGTGGTTCATATCCGGAGAAAATGGTGAGCGTTTTTCGGATAAACGGATGAAAAACACACGAACGGTATCAATTGTAGGAACAATCATAATTGCTATTGATATAACGGGAGCTGAAACAATCGCATAAGTTCCAACCTGATTAATATTGAATTCGTTAAATTTTATGGCTAAAATTACCATGATCACCCCTAGAATCAACGATCCGGTATCACCCATAAATATTTTGTTCTTCTTCCCAAACACGTTAAAAAGGAAAAATGCAACCAAACTACCTGCCAGGCTGAAACAAGTAATTCCATATTCATAATGACCAGCCAGTAAAAACCAGGTTCCAAATACCGATGAAATTAAAATGCCTACTCCTGAAGCCAAACCATCGATTCCATCGATTAAATTAAACGCATTTATGAGGGCAATCATTATAAACAAGGTGATAATAAAACTGCTGGCATAACTGATTTCGTGCAACCCGAATATTCCATGAAGACTTGTAAATCTGAAATCGCCCAGAATAATAAGGATTAGCGCAGTTGCT
>JAUYTA010001020.1 GCA_030695265.1 Bacteroidota bacterium | reverse complement strand
ACCACTGAAGATCCGCTCGATTTTAAATAAACACACTACCATGTCGAAGTTAAAAATAACAATCGCAGTAACAGGGCTTAACAACACGGATAATCCGGGACCAGGCGTACCGGTCATCCGATCGTTAAAAGCATCTTCCGAATTCGATCTCCGGATAATCGGACTGGTTTACGAAACACTCGAACCCGGTATTTACATGGAAGGTTTGTGCGATAAAATATTCCAGATTCCTTATCCATCAACAGGTTCAGACGAATTGATCGACCGGATTGAGGAAATCCACCGGCGCGAGCCAATTGATGTATTGATCCCTAATTTCGATGCTGAACTGTTTTCGTTTATGAAAAACGAAGAGCGACTCCTTCGAAGCGGCATCCATACTTTTTTACCAACCTTGAAACAATTTCAGGAACGTGACAAGGACAAACTTCCGGAATACGGTGAAAAATACGGCATAAAAGTCCCTGCAAGTTTAAACCTGGGCAGCCAGAACCAGATTTCGGAAATCAAAGAGAAATTTGAGTACCCTGTGATGGTGAAAGGAAAGTTCTATGATGCTTACATGGCATATAATCAGGAACAGGTAAAACAGGCTTTTAACAAAATTTCATCGAAATGGGGTTTGCCGGTAATTATTCAGGAATTCGTGAGAGGTACAGAAGTGAACGTAATTGCACTTGGCGATGGACAGGGAAACACCATTGCTGCGGTACCCATGCGCAAACAATATATTACAGATAAAGGAAAAGCCTGGGGTGGAATCACCTTATCGGACGATAAAATGCTCGAAATTACGCGCAACCTTATCCGAAAAACCAAGTGGAAAGGCGGAATGGAACTCGAACTGATTAAAACTGTCAAAGACGAATATTACCTCATCGAAATCAATCCGCGTATTCCGGCATGGGTCTATCTGGCGGTTGGCGCCGGGCAAAATATTCCTGAAGCTTTGGTAAAACTTGCACTTGGGCAAGAAGTTGCTCCAATGGACAAATACACTTCAGGAAAAATGTTTGTACGTTACTCGTACGACATTATTGTTGATCTGGAAAAATTTGAAACAATTGCAATGAACGGAGAAATTTAAAATAAAGAAATATCATGGAAAAATTAAAATATGAAAAACCGGCCATAACTAAAATTAACGCCGGAATGCCCAGCAAATTTGGCCTGCCTATAAAGCAAAAAGTGATTTCAGAAATTGATGGAATTAAAGTTTCTTCGTTAATGGAAGAATACGGGTCGCCGCTTTTTGTTATTTCTGAAAAGACCATTCGTGAAGTTCAGGCCGAAGCAAAAAGAGCTTTTGAAACCCGGTATCCCAAAATACAGTTTGCGTGGTCGTATAAAACCAATTACCTCGATGCTGTTTGCAGCATTTACCACGACGAAGGTTCATGGGCTGAAGTAGTTTCAGGTTTCGAATTTGAAAAAGCACTTTCGAATGGGGTGAACGGTTCGCAGATTCTGTTTAACGGGCCTGATAAATCGGAAGCAGATTTAATCATGGCCATCGAAAACAATGCCTGTATTCACATTGACCATTTCGACGAGCTTTATTTGCTGATTGAAACTACACGAAAATTGCAGAAAAAAGCACGGGTGGCGATTCGGATAAATCTGGATGCCGGAATCTATCCGATATGGGATCGTTTTGGCTTTAATTACGAAAACGGAGATGCATGGAACGCCATCAACCGGATTATGCTGGCCGAGAACCTCGAACTGATTGGTTTGCATACGCACATCGGAACTTACATTATGGCTCAATCTGCGTATGCTATTGCAGCTTCCAAGCTTGCCAACCTATACATGGCCATTCACCGGAAATTTGATTACTGGCTAAAATACATCGATCTGGGTGGCGGCTTCGCTTCCAAAAACACTTTGAAAGGTGCGTACATGCCCGGTTCCGAAACCTGCCCTTCGTTCGACGATTATGCCGAAGCCATTTCAAATGCACTGATTTCATCTGAAATTCCGCATGAAAACTTACCGGTATTGTTTCTCGAAACCGGACGCGCTTTGATCGACGATGCAGGATATTTACTAACCACGGTAGTAGCAAACAAACGATTAAATGACGGAAGGCGTTCGATGGTCATTGATGCCGGGGTCAATCTGTTGTTTACTTCCTTCTGGTATAATTTGGGCGTTTATCCAACCCGGGAATTGGGACATGCAGAGGAATCAACTATTTATGGTCCATTGTGCATGAATATCGATGTAGTGCGCGATGCCATTGTTTTTCCGCAGGTTAAAACCGGTGAACAGTTGGTAATTGAACGGGTTGGCGCTTACAACATTACGCAATCGATGCAATTTATTACCTACCGCCCCAACGTGGTATTGATTGATATGGAAGGAAAAACACACATTATCAGGAAAAAGGAAAACCTGGAAACGTTCAAAAACAGCGAGTTAAATCCAAAAAGGAATTAATCAAAAACCCTAATACGATGTTTCTAAATAAGGTTTTAAGAAAAGGCAATTAATGTTATTTGGTTAAGGGATGTATAAAAATAAAGTTCTGAATATCAACATGAGTAAAACCATCAAAATAATTGGCAAGGAAATCCTGTTTTCTGTTTTGAACAGTTATTC
>JAUYTA010001019.1 GCA_030695265.1 Bacteroidota bacterium | reverse complement strand
CATCATACCTTCCATAACCGTAAATCTCAGGTTGTCTATTATCGAGTATGAGAGCTGTTCTTTTGCCAACTATAAAAATATCTGTAGTAAATTTCAACTGTTCAGTTGGCTTATAAATTCCTGAAAATGTGAAATCAAAATCCGGCATCTGCCAGGCTTTTTCGATCGTTTCCAATTCATACGAATAATAGTTTCCCAAAAGACGAAGCGAAAAATTTTCGGAAACCGAATGCATAACTTCTGCCGACAGTTTCATGACTTTTAAATCATCATAAACCCAATCGAACGTATTATTGAGTGTAATAGGCAAACCAATAGTATTGGCTATATCTCGTGTTCTGATAATATAAAAATGCTGATTCTTCACATTCGAATACGAAGCTTCGGCAACATAATTGGTTTTTGAACTGAATTTTCCTTTTAAACCTCCTGAAACAATGTATTTGTAATTCGTATTTAAAACATCGTGAAACGGATCGGCATAAGGATTTTCGGCAGCTATGTTTGAATAGGTATTGTGCTGTAAATGCCCGTCAACTCCAACGAACAAAGTGAGAATCTTTGGTACAGGCGACCATTCGGCTTTCACCTTTGGCCATATCAGCATAGAAGCATCCGTATCGTCGTCAAAAACAATGGTCGAATTCACTCCTGCCTGCAATTTTGCAGCATCGGCTTTCCACATTACCGAAGGATTAATCCTGATGAGAATCTGCTGTTTGGGTCCGATACTGTTTGAAAAATTATTCATTACACCATCAGCCAGATAATAAGTTAACGAAGTATTCAGCAAGCCGAATATCTGACCGTACTTTTTGCTCATGTCGCCCGATAACACCGTTTGATTTTCTGTCTGACCGGTTTTAGTTTTGAAATAATGATATTTGAGCCTATAATTGTAGTTGAAATCCAATGGCGAAATATTCTCGCCCTTCAAACCTATACTTGCAGTTCCTTTGGAAAAATATTGTTTGTCCTGATAATAGGGAATCATTTCATCTTTCAATTCATCCGACAACATATCGCCGGTATAGCCATAATAATTAAACGATTTTCGGTCGAAAGCCAAACTGCCCGAAAGTGTTGATTTTCGCCAGAATTTTTCACCAAATATTTCAGCAATATTCTCACTTTGCGGGGCTTTTACTATATCACCGTTCAGCAATCCAATTTTTCCATACGACGACAAGTGCTTGAAGTGCATTCCGAAATTGGAATTTTTATCGGGTTGCGAATTAAAGAACAGCTCACCGTATGGAGTCATGTAATTTCCAAAACCGAGTTTCAATAAACCCATCTCCATTTCAGGTTTGGGTTCGCCAACCATTTTCGCAGCGGCAACCGGAGTTACATCAAAAGTTGAAAAAACAGGCTTGCTGAAAATTGAATAATCAAAAACCGGAGCTTCTGTCTGTTCTGTTTTGATCTTTGGAATGTCATTAATCTTTTCAACTTCCGAAATAGTTGGCTGGTATGCTTTTACCACCTCTACTTCCTGTTTAATCTTTGTAGTCTCTTGTTGTGCCATTGTGTTCAATGAACCGAATGTCGCCGACACTATCAATAGCGTTATGCTGAATATTTTCCTGATCTTCATGAGATTGGTCTTTTTATATCTTGTTGTTTCCTGATAATACTACTTATTTCCTTTGATATTGATTTCAAGTGGCTTC
>JAUYTA010001000.1 GCA_030695265.1 Bacteroidota bacterium | reverse complement strand
AATCATCGGATCAATTGACCAGCCATCCGGATAAAAACTTCCGGAACAGATAGCAGCAATTATAGCTTAAACGTCTTTATTGACAAGTTTTCCCAGTTTTCCGTAACCCTCTTCAACACCTGCGATCAACGTTTTGGCGATGTTGTTGTAATGGGCTTTTTTTGTTTCCGTTTTGTCTCTTTGCTCCGGATGATTGGCCTGGTCGCGCAATTTATTTCTCAGTAACATGGTATCCTGAACAATCTGAAGCGCCTCTTCATCATTTGGCTTTTGGTACAGATTGGTGTAAGTGATACTGTCAAGAATCAGATCTGACACTACATAATCAATCTCTTTTTTTAATCTCCGTCTTGTTGTCATAGCTTTATTTTTTTAATGATGATAATGGATATTTCAGTGATTTTGAATCGAGTAACAATGCTTTTACCGAACCTACCTGAATTTCAGATTCAACCTGAACAGGCAAATGGTTTTTATCGTCGGTAAACCAAACTTTCATGTACTCCCCTTCCGGGAAAAAATCACCTTGCAGTAAATATACTGAAACTTTATGACACCGGTATTCATTTCCATTGCGGGTTTTCACATTCTCTTTTCCCAGGTATCGGAAATAAAGGTCGGCCACCCGCCGATCGATCAGCATCCGGTACGGAACTTTTTGACCAACAAAGAGTTTGTTGAAATCGAATTTCCGGAAATGGTAAGCCGTTGCAAGTAAATCGTAGGTATTTTCCTGAACAGAAATTTTGCCTGAATAAAGAGGCTTACCTTCCTGCCTGATGCGTGTTTCAATTTTTCCGGTTACGTAATCGAACGAATACTCGTGAACCGAATTCATCTTTGCATGATTTAACACCCGTCGCGAATACAATGGTTTGAATGAATCGTAATTACTGAAAACTTCGAACGTATCGCGCACGCTGTATAGCAAATCATAAGCTTTGAATGTTTTTCCAACTGCCTTTAAATGCCATGCTTTTTGCTTTTTATACTGAATAGTATCAGCCCTGAATTCCACCTCGCCGCTTTGCAGCCAGATAAAATGCCAGTTGTAGTAGGCTCCGTAACGGGCATATTCGCCGCTTTTAAATGGATAGTCATGAAGCCACTTCAGGAGATAAAAAGGACGAAAACAGCAGAAATGCGAGGAATAACTTAACCAACGGGTTGCACTCCTGCCTTTCTATCCTGCCCCTTTT
>JAUYTA010000999.1 GCA_030695265.1 Bacteroidota bacterium | reverse complement strand
TTGAGTGTTCCTGCCAAAATCACAAAAAACAATTATTTCGGTTCACTGGTTTGGGACGGTGAGCATTACAATACCGCCGACCTGAGGGAAATTCCGTTCCATATCATCGTAAATGTTGGCGATACGGTTGTTACCAGTGGTTATTCAAATGTTTTTCCTGAAGGGATTATGATTGGAACGATTAAAAAGTTCGATGTTGAAAGCGGGACAAACTTTTATAATATCAAAGTGGAACTTTCCACCAACTTTAAAACTTTGAAATACGTTGAGGTAGTTCAAAACACCAAACGATCAGAATTGAAAAATATTGAAAAAAACAACATAAGTGAATGATTAAGGACTTCGGAAAATACGCGATCATATTTGTGGGGCTTGTTTTGCTCCAGGTGCTGATCCTGAATAACATCCAATTCAGCGGTTTTATAAACCCGTATGTCTATATTTTATTCATCATGTTGTTGCCTTTCACAATTCCGGGTTATGCAATTCTCGGACTTTCCTTCCTTTTGGGATTTTCAATCGACATTTTTAGCAATACGCCCGGAGTTCATGCCAGTGCAACAGTTTTGCTTGGTTTTCTCAGGCCCGGAATTGCTGAGTTGATTTCATCGCGCGAAATCATAGAAAAGGGAAACACACCAAATATGAAACAGTTGGGTTTTGCAAGCTTTCTGAAATATACCATTATCGCAGTTTTAATCCATCACTTCTTCCTGTTTTTTGCTGAGGCATTTTCATTCGCAGGGTTTTTCCATACTTTACTTCGGATAATTCTCAGCAGCATTTTCTCTATTGTGATTATTCTGGCCAGTCAGTTCATCATTTTTAAAAATTAGCAGCGGGTGGATACTTTCTCGAAACGCAAGTATATTATTGCCGGCATCATGCTGGGAATAGCTGTCATTTTTATTATCCGGCTATTTACTCTTCAGATTACCAATAAATCATACAAACAATTTGCTACCCGAAATGTACTGCGGAAGGTAATTACCTTTCCGGCGCGCGGATTGATTTACGACCGCAACAACGAACTGATGGTTTACAACAAGGCAGCATACGATTTGCTGGTTGTTCCAAGGGAAGTAAAACCTTTTGATACCCTTTCACTGTGTAATATCATTCAGTTGGAAAAGAAAGATCTGATTGAAGCATTGAAAAAGGCCAAACAATTTTCAAGGTACAAACCATCCATTGTTGCCGGTCAGATTTCGCCTGATATTTATGCGCCACTTCAGGAAAAACTATACAAATACCCCGGATTTTTTGTTCAGTCGAGAACTTTGCGCGAATACCCAAGTAAAAGCGCTGCCCAGGTTTTGGGTTACGTGGGTGAAGTAAATCAGTCGATGATTGAAAAGGACAAGTATTACCGGTCGGGCGATTATATTGGCGTTACCGGCCTGGAGAAAGCGTATGAAAACGAACTTCGGGGAATTAAAGGGGTGAACAATTACATGGTGGATGTTCACAACCGGATAAAAGGAAAATACAACGGTGGCATAACAGATACCACGGCTATACTCGGACAGAATTTACTTACCGGGCTTCATGCTGAAGTGCAGGCCTACGCAGAATTGCTGATGACCAATAAAAGGGGTGCCATTGTGGCCATTGAACCAGCCACCGGTGAAATAATTGTGATGGTAAGCGCTCCTTCGTATGATCCGAATTTGCTTGTCGGGCGACAGCGAAGTGTTAATTACGGCGTTTTAGTTTCTGATTCAATTAATAAACCAATGTGGAACCGCGCCATCATCGGCACCTTTCCTCCCGGCTCTACTTTTAAACTTGTAAATGCATTGATTGCGCTTGCGGAACATGCGATAACTCCGTTCGACCGGTTTTCCTGTTCAGGAAAAGGTTCGTCGCCAATCAAATGTACACACAGCCATGTCAGTCCAATTGCCATGCGCGAAGCAATCCGTGAATCCTGTAATTCATACTTCTGGAATTTGTTTCGCAATGTAATCAGTCATTCGCCTACTTCTGCCCAGGGTTTTGAAGTGTGGCGGAACCATGTACTGAGTTTTGGATTTGGTGAAAAGATTGGTACCGAATTGTCTTCCGAAGTAAAAGGAAATATTCCGGAGGTGGCCTATTACGACAAATATTTTGGCCAGAAAAGATGGACTTCAATGACCATTCGTTCTTTGGCCATCGGACAGGGCGAAATTCTGATTACACCGCTTCAGCTGGCAAATATGGCTGCAACCATTGCCAACAGGGGATATTATATTACACCTCATTTGGTAAAAGCCATTCAGGATACAAACAGGGTTTACCGTGAACTGAAATACGAGAAAAAACTTACAGGTATTAATCCTGAATATTTTAATATTGTGATTGATGGGATGCAGGCAGTAATTGAAGAAACAAGGTTGAGCCAGTCTATCCGCATGGACAGTGTGATTATTTGCGGAAAAACCGGAACTGTTCAAAATCCGCATGGAGCCGACCACTCAGCTTTTGTGGCTTTTGCACCGCGCGACAATCCGAAAATTGCGATTGCTGTTTTTATCCAGAATGCCGGTTTCGGAGCTACTTATGCCGCACCGATTGCCGGGCTGATTATGGAAAAATTTCTGAACGATTCGATTTCGCCACGAAGAAAAGCAGTCGAACAACGAATGATTGAATCGGATTTAATGAATGTTCAAGTAAAAAAATAAGCAACAGTGCCGAATAAAAACAACGTTTGGGCAAATATCGACTGGATCACAGTATCCATTTACCTTGCAATGATGTTCATTGGCTGGATAAATATTTATGCGGCTGTTTACAACGAGGATCATAAAAGCATTTTTGATTTCACTCAGCAGTACGGAAAACAGTTGATATGGATAGGCGCTGCAATTTTCATTGCCACGCTCATGATCAATATAGACTCCAAATTTTTTGTGGCATTCTCTTTCCCGATATATGTTTTTTTTGTGTTGGTACTTATTCTGGTGCTTTTCATTGGTACCGAAATTAACGGCGCTAAATCATGGATACAGTTGGGCAATTTCTCGCTTCAACCCTCCGAATTTATGAAAATGGCTACATCGCTGGCCATTGCCCGGTACATCAGTTCGTACAATTTTAAAATGCACAGCTACAAGTCGCTACTTACTTTGGCTGCAATTGTTTTTATTCCGGTTGGATTGATTTTTCTTCAGAACGACACCGGTTCAGCCATTGTATTCGGGGTATTCCTGCTTGTGCTTTATCGTGAAGGCCTGAATGGCATTGTATTGTTTTTCTGTTTTCTGATTGCGTTGGTTTTTATTTTCACCATAATATTTGATTCGTTCGTAACTATTTTGACACTAACCATTGTTGCGTTTTTGATTAATTACCTGATTCGAAAAAAAACAAAACGCAACCTGATCGGAATAGGCATTTTTGCAACTATTTATGGCATTTTTTGGCTGATAAACTTTCTGGTTCAGGGAAGCGCCGAGCCAGTGTTTTTCCTCCTTGCAGCGGCAGTGCTTTCGTCGGCTATTTTCTTTCTGTGGGCAATGGTCCTTCGGAAAAGATCGCTGGCTCTTTTGATCGGAATTTATCTCGGAAGTGTACTTTTTGCAGTGTCTGTCGATTACGTTTTTGATAACATTATGGAGCAGCACCAGCGCGACAGGATTAACGAATTGCTGGGTATCCAGTCTGATTTGCATGGTGCGGGATATCACGTAAACCAATCGAAAATAGCCATCGGATCGGGTGGTTTATTCGGAAAAGGTTTTTTGAACGGTACCCAAACCAAATATGATTTTGTTCCTGAACAAAGTACTGATTTTATTTTCTGCACAGTAGGCGAGGAGTGGGGTTTTCTGGGAACCCTTGTTGTGATTGGCCTTTTTATGGGGCTGCTTACCCGGCTCATTTATCTGGCCGAACGCAACCGATCCAAATTCAGCCGTGTTTATGGATATTGTGTTGCAACCATTCTCTTCTTTCACTTCGCGGTAAATATCGGAATGACCATTGGCCTTGCGCCTGTTATTGGGATACCTCTGCCCTTTTTTAGCTACGGAGGATCCTCTTTGTGGTCGTTTACGCTACTTCTCTTTGTATTCGTAAGGCTCGATGCCAGCAGGTTCGAACAGTTGAGTTATTGAGGGAGTTCCAAGTTTCAGGTTCCAGGTTTCAAGTTTTGCTCCGAAAAAGTGTTTTCAGGTGAATGAAAATTGTTTGCTTTGGAGCTGAAATTCATAAGGGTACGCTCAATCAGTTAGCTGGAAAACCCGGTAGGGTTTACTATTGTTTACCCCCAATAAAGTTGGGGGAAAGTTTGAAACAGCGAACCACAACCCCGCAGTGCCCGCCTGCCTCGGGCAGGGGTTGAATCAGGAAATAGTTTTCGGGTTAAAAATGGAACATTCCGGGGGTACAAATATCACTCAATTTTGCAGTAAGACTTAAAATTACCATATTTGATCAAACTTTATAGCCATGGACTCCTCTGATATTTTAAGAAATAACATCATCGATAAACTTTTGACCATTACCAATAAAGATTATCTCTCGGCACTTTATCAGTTAGTTAATTCGAGTTCGGTAAGCCCGGATACCGTGAAACTTACCGAGGAGCAGATTTTAATGCTCCAGCTTAGTGACCTTGATATCAAAAACGGGAGGCTAATTTCACAAGACCAACTTGATAAAGCTGATTTGCAATGGTTCCAAAGTAAAAATTAGTAATGAATAAAAGGATTGAATTCCCTTAGTTTTTATGGCATCCCCAATCAGGTTTTAACCCACAATCCATTCGGCCTCACAATTTCCACTGCAAACTCCGTTTCTACGTAGTTAATCAATTCAGGAAAAAAGCTCCTGAACAGGGATTCAAACTGATCGTATTCCTGATTTAGCATCTGCATCGCCCAGTCGCTGTTGGCAGGCAGGGAAGTGTGACGCGACATGATTTCAAATACATTCAGGAGGTTTTCACGTTTGGAGTAGGATTCCAATCGCTTGTGATGAATCAAAAATGGCAGAAATTGTTTTACGCGAAATGGGAGCAATCCGAAATTGGATAAA
>JAUYTA010000662.1 GCA_030695265.1 Bacteroidota bacterium | reverse complement strand
CCAACTCGAAGCCAGTTTCGTTGAAGCCAAAAAACTTGATTTCACTTCAGGAACAGCACATTCCAAAGAACTTCACCCTGAATACCAGCGAATTCCGATCAATTACGGCAATCAGCCTTCCATCGAAACTGCTTTTGTGTTCAATCACATTGACTATCCGTGGCTAACTCAATACTGGTCGAGGAAAGTGGTTGATCAGGCTTTTAGCGCCCTTTCGCCTGACCGTGGCTACAATGGCGACGAAGATCAGGGATTGATGGGTTCGCTGGCCGTGCTGATGAAAATCGGTTTGTTCGAGATGAATTCAGGCGCGGAGCAACGACCGGTCGTTGAGCTGGGCAGTCCGGTATTCGATAAAATTACAATCCATCTCGACAACATGTATTATTCAGGAAAAACTTTTGTGATTGAAGCAAAAAACAACAAGCCGGAGAATTACTATATCCAATCGGCCACCTTAAATGGAGAACCTCATCCAAACCAATGGTTGTTCCACGATGTGATTACCAAAGGCGGCAAACTTGAACTTGAAATGGGAAATGCTCCGAATAAAAACTGGGGCGTTACAGAATAAAAAAAAACAAAATACTTCTGAGCCTCTAAAATCATAGTTTATCCGCTACGCGGAAATAAATGAACCATGATCTTGTTCTACAATACTTTATCCGCTACGCGGAATGTTCTCCGTAGAGCTTGTCCCGATGAAAATCGGGAAGATTCAGTATTGTAGAAAAATTATCAGCAAATGCAGCTTACCTCATAGAGGTTAAACAATATCTGGCAAACTGGGAGTTTTGTGCGATTTAGAATATTCATTAATGAAACACATATAAACTATAAATATGAAAATAAGAATGTTAATCATATCTCTTTTGCTCTATATGGCAATCGGATGCAATTCGAAAAAAGAAAACCTGATTACTTCGTACGGCGCCATTGCCGATGGAAAGACCAACAATGCAACCTTTATCCAAAAGGCGATCGATGAAGCTTCAGCTGCCGGTGGCGGACAGGTAATTGTTCCTCCCGGAAATTTCAGCACAGGAACACTTTTCCTGAAATCAGGAGTGGATCTACATCTGAAATTGGGTGCCAGTTTGCTGGGTCCGCACAATCCAAATGAATATACCAATGAAGGACGGTCGGCGCTGATTTATGCAAAAGATCAGCAAAATATTTCCATCAGCGGACAGGGAATTATTGATGGACAGGGCCAGGAACTCATGCTGGATATTTTCAGAAAACTCCGAAGTGGGGAACTAAAACAGGATACGATGTGGCTGGTCAAAAGACCCGAAGTTGGCCGGGCGCATGTTGTTTTATTTCATTCATGTACCAACGTAAAAGTGACTGGAGTTACGCTTAAAAATGCATCAAACTGGGTGCAGGATTACAGGGAGTGCGACGGCGTCACAATTGATAGAATCACGGTGCAAAGTACCACCTACTGGAACAACGATGGACTGGACATCACCGATTCCAAAAATGTACGAATCACGAATTGCTTCATCAATTCTGGGGACGATGCCATTTGCCTGAAATCGGAAAACCCAAATTCAATGTGCGAGAATGTATTCATCGACAGTTGCACGGTTCGCTCAAGTGCAAGCGGATTTAAGCTGGGAACCGGTTCTGCCGGAGGGTTTAAAAATATCAAGGTTCGCAACCTGACTGTTTTTGACACCTACCGCTCTGCAATTGCTCTCGAATCGGTTGATGGCGGAATATTGGAAGACATCGACATTCAAAATGTGACAGCAAAAAATACCGGCAATGCTATTTTTATCCGCCTCGGGCACCGGAACATTGACGGAAAGCCGGGAACGCTCAAAGGGGTTTATATTGCCAACGTAAAAGCAGAAACGCCACTTTACAAGCCCGATCAGGGTTATCCCATCGAAGGGCCGCCCGATCATCTGAAGCCCGGAGTAGATAAAATGCCCAAACGCCCATCCCACTTTCACATCTACGGACATCCTTTTTTACCTTACAACCTGATCCCCTCCTCGATCGTGGGCATTCCGGGTCATCCGGTTCAGGACGTGACGCTTGAAAATATCGAGATAAGCTACGGAGGAATGGCCAACAAAGAGATTGCCCATATTCCGCTGAAAAACATCACTTCCGTTCCTGAAAACAAAGCCAATTATCCGGAATTTTCGATGTTCGGAGAGTTGCCATCGTGGGGATTTTATGTGCGTTACGCCGAAGGAATTAAAATGAAAAATGTGAAAGTGAATTACCTAAAAGATGACTTCCGCCCTGCCCTCGTCTTTGACGATGTAAAAGGACTTGAACTGGCAGATATTGACATTCCAACGGCCAAAGAAATGCCGGTGGTGATGTTCAACAATACTTCTGACCTGACAATTAACAACCTAAAAATGCCTGCCAGCGAAGACAAAGGTATCCTGAAAACCAACTATAAATAAAAATACCACATCGTCAGATTGTACAAAGTATTTAAGTTTTCTATGTGAACTATGTGTCTATGTGGTTAATACAAAAAATAATGGAAACTCAATCAAAAATACTTGTCCTGATTTGGTGTCTGATTAGCTTCGGCTCGTGCTCAGAGAAAACAAGTGTCATTTGGTTGGACGACTTAAAAATAAAATCCTTTTCAGAGGGAATCCCTGCCGTTTTGCCCAAAACTAACGCTGCGGGCGATTCGATGAAAATAAATGGAATTTATTTTGAACGTGGCGTTGGTGTACAAACCATTAGCGTACTTTCCTTTTTTCTGGATGGAAATGCCCGTCAATTTACGGCTGAGGTAGGCGCTGACGACAAGGGAAATAAAGATGTTCCGGTAAAATTCTATGTGATCGGCGACCGAAAGA
Source organism: Bacteroidota bacterium (assembly GCA_030695265.1). GTDB lineage: Bacteria > Bacteroidota > Bacteroidia > Bacteroidales > Prolixibacteraceae > Aquipluma. Next base: position 2,857 of record JAUYTA010000662.1, on the reverse strand, counting down.
TTCTCTTCGAAAGTAACGAAATGCGGGTAGGCGATCAGACTCAGAAAGTCAATGTGAATCTAAAAGGCATCAAGCGGCTGGGACTGCTTGTTACCGATGATGTTGAAGGGCACAACAAAACCTACTCGAACTGGGCCGATGCGCAAATTGAGATGGTCGGAAACAGTGTTCCGGAGCAGTTTCCAAACACGGATGTAAAACACATTTTAACTCCTGAACCGGAACTATCGCCAAAGATCAATTCTGCCAAATTTTTTGGCGCGACACCCAAAAATCCATTTTCATACACGATTGCGGCAACCGGAAACCGTCCGATGGAGTTTTCGGCACAAAACCTGCCCAACGGACTAAAACTGGACGTTATATCTGGAATCATTTCAGGAAAAGTGAACCAAAGAGGCAGCTATTTAGTCGGTGTGAAAGCGAGAAATGAATATGGAGAAGCCACAAAACCCCTGAAAATTGTGATTGGCGACACCATCGCACTTACCCCGCCAATCGGCTGGAATGGCTGGAATTCGTGGGCCCGGAACATCGACCGCGAAAAAGTGATTGCTTCGGCAGATGCCATGGTGAGCATGGGTTTGAGCAATCATGGCTGGACATACATCAACATCGACGATGCCTGGCAGGGACAACGGGGTGGAAAGTTCAACGCCATTCAGCCCAATGAAAAATTTCCGGATTTTAAAAAAATGGTGGATTACATTCACGGTTTGGGCTTGAAGGTAGGAATTTATTCAACTTTTACCATCGATAAATGGGCATCTTTTGGCGGGCCGGGGCATTGGAACGATCCGGACATGCTGATTCTGGGGAATATGACTACTGGTCAGGATTTGCACCCGACACGACTGACACCCGATGAGCAGTACAGCCATATGAGTTTATTCAGTCTGCTTGCCGCGCCATTGCTGATTGGATGCCCGATTGAGCAACTGGATGATTTTATCCTGAACCTGCTGACCAATGACGAAGTAAAAGATTTAGGCGAATTCGAGGGATCATTTCAAACGGAAATCAGGCATCATGGCGTTGTAATGCTCCGGATATATCCGGCAAAATAAATAAACTTCAGTAAAACCAAATTAATAAATCAACTATGAAACGAAGAGATTTTCTATTAACCGGCACAACCATTTTTGCCGGATTTACCATCATACCATCATCTGTACTCGGAAAAGCTTTCCTATTCAACATAAAGTCGTTAATATTAATTTACATCGTACTTTTTTCAACGAACATTCAGGCCAAAACCTGGGTTGACTCGCTGGATGTGTATGGCCGTGAAGTATTTATGCCAGCCGATCAGTACAAATGGGACTGGGGGCAGGCGACCATGCTAAACGCGCTGGTTCACCTGTACAACTCGAAACCCGAACCTCAAAAACAGGTTTTCCTCGATTACGTGAAAACAGCCATGGACAAAACTTACAACGACGCCAACGGTATGCATCCCAACGCCGTTGCATCGGGGCATGGCATGGCTTTTCTGGCGAAAGTTACCGGCGACAAAAATTACATCGAAAAAGCGAATCAAATTTATGCTGATTACCTGACCACTCCCCGCACAAAAGCCGGTGGAGTTTCGCACCGTACCGAAACAATTGAATTGTGGGACGATACCGTTTACATGCTGAGCATGTACTTTTTGGAAATGTATCGATATACAGGCAATGAAAAGTATCTTAAAGAGTTGCTCGATCAGTTGCTGATTCACAAGGAAAAGCTGGCCGACAAAAAGTGGGGACTGTGGGTGCATGGCTACGACGATGATAACGACGATTACAAAGACCGTTGCTGCCAGTTGAATTGGGCGCAAATGACTCCTCAACGCAAAAGCATCGAGTTTTGGGGACGTGGAAACGGGTGGGTGGTAATGGCCATTGCTGATGCGCTGAAAACAGTCCCGGCCAATTCACCTTATTTCAAGGCATTTGCAAAAGAGCTACGCGAAATAACCAAAAAGCTACCCAAACTTCAGGATAAAGAAACCGGAATGTGGTACCAATTGCCCATTTATCCGGAACACAAAGACAACTATCCGGAAAGCTCTTGCACTGCAATGTTTGCATATGGCATTGCCATCGGTGTTGATTTGGAAATCCTCAACCGGAAAACATTTATGCCTGTTGTTGAAAAAGCCTGGTCAGGATTGAAAAAATATGCCAGCAAAACAGAAGGCAAATACGTGATTCCGACCAAAGTTTGTGAAGGAACCTGCATTGGCGACCGCGCTTATTATTTCGGGCGGAAAACAAAAGAAGGGGTAAACTATGCCATTGGAGCATACATCATGCTCGGTTTGGAATACGAAAAACTAAAAAAGAAACACTAATTCTTATTCAGTCAGAAAAATGAAAACAGATCTAACCAAACTAATCATCAGAAAAAAAACTGTACTTATTTGCCTTTCAATGGTAATGTTGTTTCCTCTCTCAGAGGCTATTGGAATTACTACGCCGTACAATAAAAAAGAACTGCTTTCGGTACTTATAAAACTGAATGACAACAGCATAACCAATGTTTTAAACAGGCAATGGACCGATAAGAATTCAGTTTATTACGGGGCTGCATTCGATGGAGACAGCGTGGTATCACCCATTCAGACATCGTATCTGATAGAGAACCTGATGTGCAGCTATGTTTCGCCTGAATCAAAATATTACCAGTCGAAAGAAATACTTCATAGAATGACTCTTGCTGCCTCCGGATTGCTCAACCTGCAACATGACGATGGTACGATCGACCTGATATCGACCAACTTCCATTCAACTCCCGACCTGGGATTTACTATCTATCCGCTGGCTTTGGCTTATTCAATCATGCTGAAAAACAAGCAACTAAACTATGGCGA
>JAUYTA010000983.1 GCA_030695265.1 Bacteroidota bacterium | reverse complement strand
TTGCCGATGCAAAAGTGAATTACAGGGTGGTTCGGCGGGCTCATTTCCCCTACTACTGGTGGAACTGGCGCGGAATGCCCAGATCAGCAGAAATGGAAATCACCAATGGCGAAACGGTGACCAGTAGTGACGGATCATTTGCTGTTACTTTCAAGGCCATTCCTGACCTTTCGCTTGACCGCAAAACCAATCCCGTATTTTCCTATTCCGTTTATGCCGATGTTGCCGATATCAACGGAGAAAGCCACAGCGCTGAAACCGCTGTTTCGGTTGGATACCAGGCGCTCCTGATAAAAACAGATTTGGCGGATGACATCAACCTTGAAAAAGGCTTTCAGTTTTCACTTTCCACAACCAATTTGAACGACCAGAAAGAAGCCGCTTCAGGAAACATTACCATCTCAAAACTCCGGAAGCCGGATCAGGTGCTGTATTCCCGCAAATGGGAACGGCCGGATAAATTCACGATGACAAAAAAGGAGTTCGAAAAAGAATTTCCGGGCGAAGTCTATAACGACGAAGACGATGTAACCACCTGGGCAAAAGAAAGTACTGTGTTTTCAGCCAGCTTCAGCACACCGGCCGATTCACTTTTCAGGCCTGAAAACGGGATACAGCCTGGCATGTATGTGATTGAAATTAAGACCAAAGATGCCTTCGGAGAAGAGGTTGTCTATCAAAAGTATTTCAACGCATTTCAGCCGGAATCTGTCAAAACCGAAACAGTTTCGCCTTTTACATTTACCCTGCTAACGCCGACTGCGGAACCTGGGCAGAATGTTCAGTTTCTCATTTCCACACCACTTAAAAAAGCGAACATTGTTTATGAAATTGTCCTGAAAGACAAGGTTATAAGCCGTGCAATTCTCAATCTAAACAATGAACAAAAACTTATTAGCATTCCCGTAAAAGAAGAATACCGGGGCAATTTCTCTATCAATCTGGTAATGGTGAGAAACAACCGTTCTTTCATGGAAAGCAGGCAAATTAACGTTCCGTACACCAATAAAAAACTGGACATTCAATTCGCGACTTTCCGGAACAAGTTACTGCCCGGACAGGAAGAAGAATGGCAGATTACCCTGCGCGATAGTCAAGGTGATAAAGCCGTTGCCGAAATGCTTGCCAGCATGTACGATGCTTCGCTCGATGTTTTTGTTCCGCACAACTGGTCGTTTAATATTTTCAACGCTTTTTACGGGTCACGGCCATGGACCGACAATCAATGTTTCGGAATCAAAACCGGCGACCAGTTTAATTATCCTGAAATGCTTTTCCAACCGGTATCGCGTGAGTATGACCAGTTGAACTGGTTTGGATTTGACAATGGGTATTCAGGAGGTAGGATACGAATGATGAAAAGTGGCAGTATGATGATCAGGGGAGTTAGTGCTTCTGAAATGATGGTTGAAGATGATGAGCGGTATGATACACCTCCGCTTAAAGGTTTTGGTTCTGCCAAAATGAGTCTGGCCAACGAAGTTGTAATAAGTGAGGCATCTCCACCTCAAAAACCAGCAGCACAACAGCCCATCCAAATTCGCAAAAACCTGAACGAAACAGCCTTTTTCTTCCCGCAACTGGCGACCAACGAAAACGGCGAAATTGTCATTAAATTTAAAGCTCCGGAAGCCCTTACCCGCTGGAAAATAATGGGTTTGGCACACACCAAAGATTTGAAATACGGCCAGATCGGGAAAACCCTGGTAACACAGAAAGACCTGATGATTTTCACCAATGCACCTCGATTTATGCGCGAAGGTGACACGATGGAATTCGCAGCTAAGATCTCGAACATCAGCGACCGCGACCTTTCCGGAACTGCCGAATTGCATTTCTTCGATGCGCTGACCATGAAACCAATCGACGACATTTTGGGCTTAAACCCAGCAAGTATTCCGTTCAGCGTAAATAAAGGAATCAGCTCGCCGGTAAGCTGGAAAATCAGTATTCCTGAAGGTTTGCAAGCAGTCGTTTACCGCATTACAGCCAGTTCAGCCACTTTCAGCGATGGCGAAGAAGCAGCAATTCCCGTATTGACCAACCGGATGCTGGTCACCGAATCGATGCCTTTGCCGGTTAACGGGATGCAGCAGAAGAAATTCAACTTCGATAAACTCATCAATTCAGGAAAAGCTGGCTCAACGCTGCGAAATTACAGGCTTACGCTCGAATATACTTCGAACCCGGCCTGGTATGCCGTGCAGGCTTTGCCTTACCTGATGGAATATCCATACGATTGCGCCGAACAGCTTTTCAGCCGATATTACGCCAACAGTCTGGCAACACACATTGCCAACAGCGATCCGAAAATCAAACGCGTGTTCGAAACCTGGAAAGCCATTTCTCCTGATGCGCTGAAATCGAACCTTGAAAAAAACGAGGAATTAAAATCGGTGCTACTTCAGGAAAGTCCATGGGTGCGCCAGGCAATCAGCGAAAGTGAACGAAAACAGCGCATCGGGTTGCTTTTCGATCTGAATCGGATGGCTTCGGAACAATCTTCGGCCATGAAAAAACTGCGCGACATGCAGAATCCAAATGGCGGCTGGCCATGGTTCGCCGGAATGCCCGAAAGCCGCTACATCACCCAGCACATTGTCACCGGTCTTGGTCATTTATATTTCCTGAAGGTTTTGAATCCGCTTGAAAACGGCGAAATCAACGGAATGCTGAAAAAAGCCATTGACTACCTTGATGAAACTTTGAAAATAGAATTTGAGAAGATCAAAAAGGATGACAAAGACTACCTGAAAAACAATCATCTGGGATACAACGACATTCAATACCTGTATGCCCGAACATATTTCAATACTGAATTCCCGATTGGCAAGGAGTACAACGAAATGCTTGACTATTACAAAGCCCAGTCAATTAAATACTGGAAGACGCAGAATAACTACATGAAAGCGATGATGGCCTTGTACCTGAACCGTTTCGCTGAAGAAAAAACAGCATTGTTAATTATGCGTTCGCTGAAGGAAACCGCCTTGCACAATGAGGAAATGGGAATGTATTGGCGAAATGAGCAGCGGGGCTGGTTGTGGCACCAGGCACCGGTTGAAACGCAGGCACTTTTGATCGAGGCTTTTGATGAAGTAAGCAATGATCAGAAATCGGTGGAGGAAATGAAAATCTGGTTGCTGAAACAGAAACAGACTCAGGATTGGAAAACCACCAAAGCCACTACCGAAGCGGTGTATGCATTGCTATTGCGCGGAACTTCACTTCTGGCTTCCGACAAACAGGTTGAAATCACCGTTGGCAACGAAAAGGTTGATCCGTACAAACAGGACGGTACAAAACCCGAAGCCGGAACAGGCTATTTCAAAACCAGTTGGGAAGCTTCAGCGATTCAGCCTGAAATGGGGAAAGTAACCGTGAACAATCCAAATCCGACCGTGGCCTGGGGAGCAATGTACTGGCAGTATTTCGAACAATTAGATAAAATCACTCCGGCACAAACACCACTCAGCCTGAACAAAAAGCTATTCCGCGAAATAAATACGCCAACCGGACCGGTCATTGAACCAATTACGAAAAATTCATCCATTCAGGTTGGCGATAAAATAGTGGTTCGGGTTGAACTTCGATCTGACCGTGACATGGAATACATTCATCTGAAAGACATGCGGGCATCGGCATTCGAACCTGTAAATGTACTTTCAGGATATCGTTGGCAAGATGGATTTGGTTATTACGAATCAACACTCGATGCCTCGACCAACTTCTTTATTTCCTGGTTGCCAAAAGGAACTTATGTATTCGAGTATAAGCTGGTTGCCACTCAAAAAGGCGAATTTTCGAATGGGATTACTTCGGTTCAATGCATGTATGCGCCTGAATTCGCGGCACATTCAGAAGGAATAAGGGTTAAGGTAGAGTAATGGAAAATTATCATTATCCGTTTGCATACCTATTTGGCATTTTCCGTCAGTCAGTTGTGGTCATTTATTGTCATTCTGTTGTCATTCTCTGGCAACTTAATGACTACCTAATGACAATTGAATGACTTTTATGACATTGGGATATCCATATAATAAATTGTAACTTTAGTTCCATTTTTTCAACATTAATTCAGGAGGAAAAAACCATGATC
>JAUYTA010000976.1 GCA_030695265.1 Bacteroidota bacterium | reverse complement strand
ATACCTTCTCAGCCTTTAATGTCATGTTTCCGTTGTTTTGGGAGAAAACTCATGCTGAAACCTGAAAAAACAACACAAATAATAAAAAAGTTGTCAGTTTCATAATCCTTAAAATTTGATTCATACAGGGAATTCTCCTGCAATGAAAAATCCATCGTTTTTTTTTCATAAATTTGAAATGTTAATTTGTAAATATTAATATAATCACATGCTGATTATCTGAAGGAAAGTGTCTCACCACTTTCCTTCTTTTATTTTGCACGTATTTCTATCTGCTCACCGTTTATTTCATAATTAAATTTTGAGGTTAATTTCATCATATCCAATAATTCACGAAGACTTTCCGTTTTAATGGTCATTGTAAAACGATCTTTGGATCCAATCTTTGGATCCAATTTTACAGATACTCCATACCATCTTTCAATCCGGGGGATCCATTCTGCAAACGAAATATCATTAACCCTTAATTCGTTGTTTTTCCATAGTGAATAAATTTCAGCGGATACATTTTCAACAAATAATTCATTGCTCCTTATGTTGTATTTGGATTGCTGCCCGGGTTTTAATTCAACAAGTTCACGGTTATCCTTTGATATAATCACTCCCCCTTCCTCAAGAGTGGTCTCAACATAAGGTTCATCAGAATAACTTCGCAAATTAAATTTGGTTCCGGTCACCTTAATTTTCATGCCGGAAGTAGTGGTAACCTCAAAAGGATGTTTTGTATCTTTTTCAACTTCAAAATAGGCTTCTCCTTCAACGCTCACTTTTCGTGGAGTTAAGGCATTGTATTTAAGTATAGTTTGCGAATTAAGCCAGACTTGACTACCGTCGGCCAATACGATTTTAGACTTTTCGCCTTTAGGCGCTTCGAATTGAACAATTGCCGATTTTGTTTTGCTAAAGAAATGTTCGGTTGTCCATAAACTACCGAATCCTACCGCGAGAAGTATTAATATGGATACAGCTATTTTTCGGAAGATATCCATGTAAATAATTTTGGCACGTTTGCTTTCTTTTGGCAATTGGCTTTTAAGCCTGTCCCATGCTTTATCAACATCTATTTCGGCGCGAATTTGTTTCAGGTTGCTGAGATGAAATAACTGATGAGCCTTTTTAAAATCAGCCAGATTTTCTTCGGATGCAGAAATCCAATGAAGAATTTCATTGTTTTCTTGTTCCGTTGTTTCTTTGTTCAGAAACCGATGCTGGATAATATCTTTGATTGATTCTTGCATTTTCCTTCTTTTATAAAGCCTATACAGGCAAGTGCATACTTACCCTGACAAAAGAATCAAACTTTTTTAGAAAATATTAAAATTTGGAGTAAATCAGTTCGCTCTAATTAAGAAAGAGACTGATAATAAGCACAACAAGATAATCTTTTAATTCGGTCTTTAATTTTGACAAGGCGCGACTCATTTGAGTTTCAACCGTTTTTACTGAGATTCCAAGTTGATCGGCTATTTCGGTGTATTTTAGTCCATCTTCCCGGCTCAATTGAAAAATCTTTCGGCATTGTTCAGGTAGTGATTTAATGCTTTCATCAACCCTTTGCTGAAATTCTGTGTACAATACCGATTCGTAAGTATTGAAATCTTCTGACTGATTTTTATAGACCGTATCAATCACTGAATAATAATTATCAATTACCTTCTGATGCTCAATGAAGTTAAAGCAAAGATTTTGTACCGATTTGAATAAATATGGACGGATTTCATTATCCAATTTCAGTCGACTCCTCTTTTTCCAGATGTTCAAAAAAACTTCCTGAACAATTTCTTCCGACTCCTGACGATTTGCAATAAATTTATTGGCAAAACCACACAAACGCAAGTAGTACTTTCGAAACAAAAGTTCAAAAGCCTGTTCTTCATTCGATTGTGGGTTAGGAATCAATTCCATTTTAGAATATTCAAAGTTTAGTGCCGCAAATATATAATATTCAACCTACTTTTCATGTCGTTCGCAGCTGCATCCAGGATATTCCGTCCTAAAACCGAATGGTAATATTCCACATGCTCAAAGCCAAACATTTCAAGGGAATGGTTTTGAATCATCATCCGGAATTAATTCACAAATCTGATGAACCACTTCAAAGATTTCCATTCCCTTCTTATAGATGGGAAGTTCTTTGGGATCTATTTCTTCGTTTTCGTCGTCAAACATTTTATCAGATTTTTTTGACAGGATCGTTAATTTCAAATATGGGTGAATTAATGGATATTGAAATGAAGAACTTTGTTAGAATAAAACTTAGAACTGAAACCATCGGTCTATTCAGGTTTTATAAAGATTTTCCGATACTATCGTAATCTATTCAAAACTATTTACACCAGCGACTTCAGCATTTTTATCCACTTTTTTAATTAATCCCTGAAGTCCTTTTCCGGGGCCAATTTCTGTAAATAAAGTAGCGCCGTCAGCAATCATGTTTCTGGCTGTTTGGGTCCAGCGAACAGGAGCTGTCAACTGCGAAATCAGGTTTTGTTTGATTACTTCCGGATCAGAAGTTGGAGCAGCATTTACATTTTGGTAAATCGGACAAACAGGAGTTGAGAATGGAGTTGCCTCAATGGCAGAAGCCAGTTCTTCGCGGGCAGGTTCCATCAGTGGTGAGTGGAAAGCGCCGCCAACTGACAGCTTTAATGCACGTTTGGCGCCACGGGCAGTCATTGCTTCGCAAGCTTTGTCGATTCCTGAAAATGAACCGGAAATAACCAACTGACCGGGACAATTGTAATTGGCAGGAACCACAACATCGTCAATAGAAGCGCAAATTTCTTCAACAATTTCATCGTCCAGCCCAACAATAGCAGCCATGGTTGAAGGTTCTGCCTCGCATGCTTTTTGCATTGCCTGAGCACGTTTCGAAACCAGTCGCAAACCATCTTCAAAACTCAATGCCCCGTTAGCTACCAATGCTGAAAATTCTCCCAAAGAATGTCCGGCAACCATTTCAGGATGGAAGTTTTCGAGTGTTTTTGCAAGCAAAACCGAATGTAAAAAAATGGCAGGTTGGGTAACTTTGGTCTGTCGTAAATCTTCTTCAGTACCTTCAAACATGATGTCTGTAATGCGGAAACCTAAGATTTCGTTGGCCTTTTCGAAAAGCTCTTTTGCTACCGGCGATTTATCGTAGAGGTCTTTCCCCATTCCGGGGTATTGTGCTCCTTGTCCTGGAAATACGAATGCGTTCATTTCTATTGATTTAAATTTACAGCGGGCAAATATAGTACTTTTTTCGGCTTGGATAAATAATGCATTTCAGGTTTCGCCGAATCTGCGAGCTGGCGGAAATAGACCAAAATCCCATTAACCTTATCCGGTAATAAAATTGACTTTTAATGAGTCTTTATTATCAGATCGAATCTCAAGAATATTTCCAGATTCATTTATCCAAGTACCTATGAATTATATTAAATATTTTGTCTTTATTTATCGGTTTGGCAATGTATCCGTTGCAACCGGCAGCCAGAAACCGCTGTTCGTCGCCGGTTTGGGCATAGGCAGTGGTTGCGATAATCGGTAATTCCGGCCGGAATTCACGAATGAGCTTAGTAGCTTCGAGTCCATTCATCACAGGCATTTTTATGTCCATTAGCACCAGTGTGATATCGGTATGTTGTTTGCAAAGTTCCACAGCTTCGAAACCATTTTTGGCCAGCAAGTAATCGCATCCTGCCTGTTTTAAAACCATTTCCATGTACAAATAATTTGATTCTTCATCTTCAGCTATTAGTACCAAAGGCTTTCCTGTAATAATACTATTTTTTTTCTCCACCGGTGCAAATTTTTCTACAACTTCAGTTTCATGGAATGGCACCGTAAATTTAAATATGGAGCCTTTGCCCTTTTCAGAAGCGACCGAAATTGTGCCGCCAAGCAGGTTAACCAATCCGCCTGCAATAGAGAGTCCAAGCCCGCTCCCTTCATAACCACGTGTATTTGATGTGTCTTCCTGTGCGAACATGTTAAAAATCATTTCCAACTTGTCGCTGTCTATACCTTTGCCGGTATCCTGTACAAAAAACTTAATAAAACCATTATTTAGGTTGTAACCACAGCTTATGCTTCCTTTCTCTGTAAACTTCAGCGCATTGTCGAACAGTATATTAAATGTTTTTCTTATTAATTCAGGGTCGGAATCAAGTATCAAATCAACAGGTTGGGTTGGTGTTTCAGTTTCCAGTTCAATCATTTTATCTGCGCACAACTGCCTTGTTTTTTTGATAATTTCTTCAAAAAATGGTTGAAGTTGAAATTCTTTTTTATACACCTCCATTGTTCCCGAAACAATCCTGGCCATGTCCATATAATCCGTTAAGGTATTCATCAGTCGGTTGCTGGAATGTTGTACATGTGCCAGCATTTCCTTTTTCTCTTCCGGGGAAAGTTCCATTTCCGCCAATAACCCGCCAAACCCAAGTATCCCGTTTAGCGGTGTCCTTATTTCGTGCGAAATATTGTTGAGAAAAGCTGTTTTCAGTTTGTCGCTTTCTTCGGCTTTTTCTTTGGCTTTGATAAGCTTTTTCTCTATAATTTTACGGTTTTTAATATTAACCAACATTTGGGCAAATACAAAAAGAAGTAACTCGTCTTTTTCCTGATATTTATGATGTTCCTTTACAGAGTCAAATCCTAAAAAGCCAATACATTTATGGTCATCCATAATTGGAATAGTTATCAAACTTTTTATGTCTTGTGGCTCTAATATTTGCCTTACCACGTCAGATTCATGTAAAGCAAAAACATCAGGTATATTAATTGCTTTTCCTTCCTTATGAGCATTGACCCAAAATGGTATATCCTCAAGTGGAACGTTTTGGAGATTGTTTATTTGTGGAGTAATTCCATTACCACCCCACTCATGTGTATTGTTACAAACATCATTATCCCAATCATAGTCAAACACATAAGCCCTATCGGCTTTAACGAATTTACCGATTTCTTCCAAAGATTTGTGAATTGTTGAATCAACTTTTTCAAAAGGGATATTAATATAATTTAATGCAATTTTCCTTAATAATTCCTGCATTCTGGTTTGATATATAAGCTCTTGTTCCGCCTGTTTACGCTCAGTTATATCTTCTTCTACAGCTAAAAAATAAATAATATTCCCTGCTTTATCAATAATATGCGAGAAGGAGGCAAACTCCCAGTATAGTTCACCGT
>JAUYTA010000973.1 GCA_030695265.1 Bacteroidota bacterium | reverse complement strand
TGACAAAGCGGACAAAATGGATCAGGGTGCAGGCGACCAGGGAATGATGTTTGGTTTTGCATGTTCCGAAACCGATAATTTCATGCCATTGCCGCTTGAATTATCTCACCTCATTTTGATCGAACTGGCTGCTATCCGTCGCGAACAAAAAGTGATGACCTACCTTCGCCCCGATTCAAAATCGCAGGTAACCATTGAATACAATGATGATAATTCGCCAAAAAAGGTACATACCATTGTGGTTTCTACTCAGCACGACGATTTTGATGCGGACGAACCGATGCTTGCAAAAATTAAAAAAGATGTCATCGAAATCCTTATTCCACGTGTAAAAGCACAGTTACCGCAACGTGTTCAGGATTTATTTGAAGGTGAAATCATTTACCACGTAAACCCAACCGGAAAATTCGTGATTGGCGGACCTCACGGAGATACAGGCCTGACCGGACGCAAAATTATTGTGGACACTTATGGTGGACGCGGTGCACATGGAGGTGGCGCTTTTTCAGGAAAAGATCCTTCGAAAGTTGACCGTTCCGCTGCTTATGCTGCCCGCCACATTGCTAAAAACATGGTTGCGGCAGGTGTTGCGCGCGAAATTTTGGTTCAGGTTTCGTATGCCATCGGTGTTGCCAAACCTGTTGGTGTGTATGTCGAAACCAGGGGGACAGCCCTTGCAGGACTTTCAGATTCGAAGATTTCAGATAAAATTCAGGAAATATTTGACCTGCGCCCGGCAGCCATTGAAAGCCGGCTAAAACTGCGCAACCCGATTTACCGTGAAACTGCTGCTTATGGCCACATGGGACGCCAACCAAAAACAGTAACCAAAGTTTTTGAATCGCCCTACAATGGCCGGATTGAAACCGAAGTGGAACTTTTCACCTGGGAAAAGCTCGACTATGTTGACCAGATAAAAAGTGCTTTCGGAATCTAAACCGAAAAGTTAATTTATTTTTGCACCGGTATTCACGAATTTTCATTTTCAATGAAGACATACTCAGCAAAACGCTTGTCGCTATTTATCACTGTTTTGTTACTGATTTCCAATTTCGGATTTTTTCTGGTTCAATCGAAAAAAGATTTCGGGTCTGTTTTCTCCATCCTGTTTATCAGCCTGTTTGGTACGGTGTCTTATTTTCTGGTACTTTTTATCCTGAACAGGTACATCAACGAAAAGATAAA
>JAUYTA010000971.1 GCA_030695265.1 Bacteroidota bacterium | reverse complement strand
AGCAAGTACATCTTTGCCGTCAGAAGGTGCGATGATTCGTTTCCATGAATTGTTGCCTTCGTTTCCGGCGCTCGAGAAAACAAGTATTCCTTTCTGAAATGCCATGTTGGCTCCCTGTGTCACCCGTGTTGTTTTTCCATCCAAATCAGCATAAGGATGGTTCATTTTCGGATCGTCAAAATCGTAATAACCAAGCGATGAATTAATCACATCAACGCCCAGACTATCGGCCAACTCGGCAGCAGCAACCCAATTGTCTTCTTCAATTAAATATTCGGTAGCAACATCTTCCGAACGGAACAAATAAAAAGAGGCATCAGGGGAGGTGCCGATCAGCGAACCGGGAGTATTGCCTCCCATGCACGAAAGGACGCTCATTCCGTGGGTATGTTGTTGGTAAAAGTCCGACTTCGGATTTACAAAATCGCGTTTGCCAAGTATTCTGTTACCATTGCGCAAACTGTCAAAAGCTGCGATTTGATCGACATGCCAGAACCCGGCATCAAGCACAGCAATCTGAATTCCTTTTCCACGGAAACCTTGATTGTGCAAATACTGACCGTTTAGCTGGCTTAACTGATTGTAGGCATTTCCGTAGTTGAAAGGAGAAACGTCCGAATTTAGTTCGGATTCCAGTTCTTTGAATTTATTGACGGAAGATTTTATCACAATTGCAGGTTTGGTCAACTGAACCATTTGAACAAAGGGAAGTGTCGCAATGGTTGTGATGAGAGCAGTATCGGCAGTCCTGACTGTTGCGCCATTTAGCCATTTTGAAGTATGAACCACTTCCAGTCCAAGCTTCCGGAGCGAATCCAAATAAACAGTTGATACCGGCAAGTCGGTTTCGTCGATGGCAATGTGCTGTTTGATGCGCCTGTTGATGGCACGCTGCGATAAAAATTTTTCTGGCCGGTCAATCTGAAAGGATGTTCCTTTTTTATCTGTCAGCTTTACCCAATATGTATTTTGGGGCGAAACTTGAGCCGAAAGGAGTAATCCAGTTAGCATCCCAACGATAAATAATATCCATCTTTTTTTCATGCGATGATATAACGAAATGACAAAAATAATAACGGATCAAACCTCAATGCAGAACTTTCTGACGTTAAACTTTAGACATTAAACTTGTAACATTGTTTATCGGATTTTCATCAGATTCATATATTCTTCAGGATTTTGCAGAAATTTTTCAGGATCAGGAATATTTTCTTCCCTGGTTTTGAATGTGCCTGAATGAGCAGCATCAATGCTGTCCTGAACTTCAGGGTTCAATAAATTACCAAGTTCATACTTCAGCGTGTAGCTAATTTCGCCTGATTCATTAAAGTATTTCCAATCCTTATCCCGTAAATCATCGTAATAATTTGCATCCAATTCCAATACTCCATTTGGGAACCAGGTTTGGAACGATCCGTTCAGGCGGCCATCCTTGTAATTGTATTTCAGGAAACAGGTACCATCCTGAAAAAAAGAACTGTAGCTTCCATGTCGCTTGTCATCTTTCCAGTTTGATTCTTCCAACAGCTCTCCTGAAGAGTAATATTTTTTACTAATCCCATTTTTATGACCGTTCAAATAACTTTCGGTCGATACAATTTTGGCATCCTTGAAATAGCTCCATTCACTAGTTTTCATCTGCCCGTTGTACTTTCCCTGAGCGATCAGATTTCCATGTTCATCGTACAAAATGGCGTCCGAAATTTCACTGCCTTCAACAAAATTCAAAACAGCTTTAAGTTTTCCGTTTGGATGA
>JAUYTA010000969.1 GCA_030695265.1 Bacteroidota bacterium | reverse complement strand
ATTATGACACAAGACAAAAAAAGTTATGCATTGCCGATCTTTATGATGATCCTGCTTTTCGGTATGATCTCATTTGTGACAAACTTAGCAGCTCCTATGGGAGTTGTGGTAAAGGAGCAATTCCAGGCTTCTAATTTTTTAGGCATGTTGGGTAATTTTGCCAACTTTCTTGCTTATGCTATTATGGGAATTCCCGCCGGTAAATTATTGGAAAAAATCGGATACAAAAAAACTGCTTTGTTAGCCATCCTTATCGGATTTCTGGGTGTAGGAATCCAATTCCTTTCAGGTGTAGCTGCAAGTTTTCTGGTATATCTGCTGGGTGCCTTTGTAGCAGGTTTCTCTATGTGTATGTTGAATACCGTTGTGAACCCAATGTTGAACACACTAGGTGGTGGAGGTAAAAAAGGAAACCAATTGATTCAGGTTGGTGGTTCATTCAACTCCCTGATGGGCACGATGGTGCCTATGTTGGTTGGTGCGTTGGTTGGTGAGGTAACAAAGACAACAGCCATTAAAGATGTGAATCCGGTAATGTTTATTGCCATGGGTATATTTGCATTGGTTGGCTTCGTATTATTTTTTGTTGATATCCCGGAACCACATGTTATCAAACAAAAGATCAAAGAATTTTCAAAATACAGTGCATGGTCGTTCCGTCACTTTGTTCTAGGCGCTGTAGGAATTTTTGTTTATGTAGGTGTTGAAATTGGTATTCCCGGAACATTGTTCTTTTTCCTTACAGATCCAGGCGCTGGCGGATTGATTGCAACCACAGCTGGTTTTGTTGTCGGAACATATTGGTTTCTGATGCTCGTCGGACGTTTTGTAGGCGCTTCTATTGGTGGTAAAGTTTCCAGTAAGACCATGCTTATAGCAGCTTCCGGGGTGGGAATGATCTTAATCGTAATGGCGATCATATCTCCTATCACGACTACAGTTTTAATTCCTGTTATTCAATCGAGCCCTACCGATGGATTGTCAATTGGAAATGCCAATGTTCCGATCAATGCAGTATATCTTATTTTGTGTGGACTATGTACTTCTGTGATGTGGGGCGGTATCTTTAACCTGGCTGTTGAAGGAATGGGCAAATATGTTGCATCTGCCTCCGGAATATTTATGACCATGGTTGTTGGTGGTGGTATTCTTCCATTAATCCAAAATGCCGTGGCTGATAATGCAAATTATATGGTTTCATATTGGGTGCCATTCCTGGGACTGGCCTATTTGTTGTATTATGCCTTGATTGGTAGCAAGAATGTCAATACTGATATTCCTGTTGATGTAGTATAATAAAATTTAAATATAAGCAGTCATTTATTTACTGATTAAAAATATGAATGGCAGGAGGGATTTCTCTCCTGCCATTTTTTTTATGAGAAAAAATGTTTTCCAACAGGAAATTGTATTTTCTGAAATCAAATTAATAAAAGTAAAAAATACTTTTATACTTTAGCCGATATTATTACTGATTCTTTTCTATGGAATTGTATAAAATACATCCGCAGCATTACGTTGCAGTCGATTGTGTGATACTGGGTTATCAGGATGAGGAAATAAAACTATTGCTTTATCCACGTAGTTTCGAGCCATACAAAGGCAATTGGTCGTTGCTGGGTGGTTTTGTTCAGGACAATGAATCGGCTGATGAAGCTGCTGCCCGGATTTTGAAACAAACCACCGGACTGGAGCAGATCTTTTTGGAGCAGGTTGCTTCTTTTTCAGAACCGAACCGTGATCCGGAAGCAAGGGTAATTAGTTTGGCTTATTACGCGCTAATCCGCATTGATTTGCATGATGAAGAAAAGGTGAGGGAAAACGGAGCATATTGGATTTCTATTAAAAATCTTCCAAAGCTGATTTTCGACCACCAGGAAATGTTCGGGAAAGCTTTGGTGAAACTTCAGCAAAAAGCAGGTTATAGTTTATGCGGAAGTGAATTATTGCCTGAAATGTTTACACTGATACAGTTACGGAAATTGTACGAAGCGATTTTTCAGCATGAATTTGACCCCGGAAATTTCAGAAAAAAAATACTTTCGCATGGAGTGCTCGAAAAACTGAGTATTAAAGATGTTTCTGAATCAAGAAAAGGCGCTTTTTACTACCGTATTAAAACTGATCAGGCAGAAAAAACATCGAAAGAATTATAAAAACTCTAATGACTAAATTGAATTAAATAACACATATATTACTAATTTAAACTTAAAAAATTACTGAATGGGAACACTTGACTGGATTGTTATTGGACTTTTTTTTCTGGCATTGATCGGAATAATTGTCTATGTGTTCAAACAGAAACAAAGTACCTCAGGCGATTACTTCCTGGCTGGTCGCGACGCTTCATGGCTCGCAATCGGTGCTTCTATTTTTGCATCGAACATTGGTTCTGAACACCTTATTGGCCTGGCCGGTGCAGGCGCTTCAAGCGGAATGGCTATGTCTCACTGGGAAATTCAGGGTTGGATGATCCTGATTTTGGGTTGGGTATTTGTTCCGTTCTATTCGAGAAGTATGGTAACTACCATGCCCGAGTTTCTGGAACGAAGGTACAATCCGGAATCACGAACAATTCTGTCGCTCATTTCACTTGTAAGTTATGTATTAACCAAAGTTGCGGTAACTGTTTATGCCGGTGGCTTGGTTTTCAAGGAAGTTTTTGGAATCGAGCAAATGTGGGGGATTGATTTCTTCTGGATTTCAGCTATTGGTCTGGTACTTCTGACTGCTGTTTATACCGTAATTGGCGGCATGAAATCAGTGCTTTATACTTCGATTTTGCAAACTCCGATTCTTTTGTTGGGTTCCATTATTATAGTAGTTCTCGGACTTCGGGCTGTTGGAGGCTGGGACGAAATGATTGCAGCTACTTCAGCCGTAAAGGTGAACCAATATGGTGATACGATGACCAACCTTATTCGCAATAATAATGATCCGGATTATCCATGGCTGGGTGTTTTTATCGGATCAGCAGTCATCGGTTTCTGGTATTGGTGTACCGATCAGTTTATTGTACAGCGTGTACTTTCAGGAAAAAATGAAACAGAAGCCCGTCGCGGGGCAATTTTTGGCGCTTACCTGAAATTAACTCCCGTTTTTCTATTTCTTATCCCCGGAATGATTGCTTATGCGATGGTACAAAAGGGTGTTGTGATCAATGGAGAAGTTTTCACTTTGTCATCTGCTGACGCTGCTTTCCCAACGCTGGTAACCAAGTTGCTTCCTGCCGGAATAAAAGGAATGGTCGTGTGTGGGATTCTTGCCGCATTGATGAGTTCGCTGGCTTCGTTATTTAATTCTTCTGCAGCGCTTTTTACAATTGACTTTTACAAGAAGTACAGACCATCGGCAACCGAAGCCAAATTGCTGCATGTAGGTCGTATTGCCACCGTGGTAATTGTAATTTTGGGTATGCTCTGGATTCCGATCATGAGGAGTATCGGAAGCGTACTTTACACCTATCTTCAGGACGTACAATCGGTTTTGGCGCCAGGTATTGCGGCTGCATTTTTATTGGGTATTTTATCAAAACGCCCAACACCCAAAGGCGGAATGTGGGGAATGATCTCAGGTTTTGTTGTTGGTATAATGCGTTTGGGCGCCAAGGTTTATTATTCAACTACAGCAAGTAGTGCAGGTTATACTGATGTAAAACTCTGGGCTGCTGAAAAAGGTATAAATGATGCATTTTACAACTTGTTCTATGCTACCAACTGGTTGTTCTTCTGTGGAGGAATGTTGGTATTCTCAATGCTGGTGATAATGGTTGTTAGCCGTTTTACTGCACCAGCTACCGAATTACAGCTCCGTGGCATTACTTTGGGTTCGGCAAGCGCTGAAGATAAAGCCAGGACCCGCGCCAGCTGGAACCATTGGGATGTTATCCACTCTGCTATTATATTGTCGATTACAGTGGCATTCTATATCTATTTCTGGTAATTACCGGTTTATTTTCAGGCTTATTGTTTTCATTCTTGCCTGAAGTAAAATCTTTCTGAAAATTTCTTTAAATTGCCCGAATAAACTATTCGGGCAATTTTTTATGTACGATATTATTGGAGATGTTCATGGTTATGCCGATCAGCTAAAAAATTTACTGAAGAAATTAGCTTATCAACTGAAAGATGGTTGTTATACACATCCGACCAGAAAGGCTGTATTTGTTGGTGATTTTATTAATCGTGGCCCAAAAATCAGGGAAACCATAAATATAATCCGCAAAATGGTTGAGGGCGGCACTGCGTATGCCATATTAGGGAATCATGAAATGTATGCGGTGCTTTATTATTTGCGCGATACCGAAGGGAAGTACTACAAAAAAAGGATACCAAAATATCAGCTTCAGATAAATCAAACACTTGAAGAGTTTGTGAATTTCAAAGAGGAATTTAAAAGTCACCTAAAATGGTTTCGAACTTTGCCAATGTTTCTCGATTTAGGCGACATTCGGGTGGCTCATGCCTGTTGGGATGATCAAAATATTCAACTGCTCAAAAATACAATCACAGAAGTGAAACTGTCGAAACCATTGTTGCGGGAAATAGCGCTGAACGGAACTAAATTTTCGGAGAGTTTCTGGGAAACATGCAAGGGGATTGATTTTCAACTACCCAAAGATTTGTTGATTTTTGATGATGACGGAAGACCTCATCGTTCATTTCGGATGAAGTGGTGGGAAAATCCGGAAGGAAAGACCTTCAAGGATATTTCTCTTGAAAGCAGATTTGAACTTCCAGCCTATACAATACCCAATGAGATTATCCAAAACCGGAAGCCATATCCGCAAAATGATCCGATTGTTTTCTTCGGACATTACTGTTTGAATCAGTGTTGCGGAATAATGACAGAAAATCTTTGTTGTGTTGATTCATGTGTGGCTCGTACCGGTAAATTGTTGGCATACAGCTGGGAAGGCGAGAAAAAGCTGCTGAAATCGAATTTTGTTTTTTCTGATGTCATTGATTAGATGTGTTGATAGTCAGTTGGTTATTGCTTAACTGAAAGATGTTTTTTTAAGTTTAATTATTTTAATTCTGCCTATTGCAGGAAAAAAAAGAAAGGCTATATTTGCAAAGCCTTTTCAGAAACGGATTTCAGAAGGTTAGTTCTTTAAAAAAGTGTTGTAAGTTTTGAAAAATACGATCTGAATTTGAAAAAATCAGGTTCAAAAACAAAATATTGGTGCGGTAGTTCAGTTGGTTAGAATAACGGCCTGTCACGCCGTGGGTCGCGGGTTCGAGTCCCGTCCGCACCGCAAAAAAAAGCTTCACAGAAATGTGAGGCTTTTTTTATTTATATTGGTATAGGAATGAGTACGTTGCAGTAAATTTCGTTCGTAGTTAAAATTGAGTTCAATCAGTCCAATGTATGAATTAATCGAATTTCAGTACTTTAATTCCGGAGGAAGCATTTTTTCCTGAGCGAATATATTTATTTAATAAGTACCGGATTACTAAGCAATTCAGCTTCCGAAGAAATATAAGCTTTAAAATCATCCATATTTTTCCATTGATCATTTTCGAGACCCCAAACTGCAAGAAAATAATGCCGGGCAGGTGCATCGGCATTTATTTTTTGAGCTACATAATAAGTCTGAGAAATAACATTACTGAAATTCTTCTCCACCACCGTTTTGTAACCGAGTTTAAAAAAATCAATGTCAGTTGTCCGGGCAACTTTGGTCACTTCGTTGCTTCTAAGTAAAACTGCCATTCCAAGTTCGTCTTTGTTTAGCGACTGAACATCGAGCGTGGCAATTGAACGATATTCAGCATTAGCCGCAAAATCAACCGGTTCATTTTTCAGTAAACTGGTAACGATTCCGGTTACAATTTGTTTTTCTCCTGAAAATCCTGAAACTGTCACATCCGACTGAAACCAGTATTTTCCCGGATAAATCGAGATCCGCTCAACTGCAGTAAGGTTTTGACCAGCCACATTCCATCCTGTATAAATCAGATCGAATACTGACCGGACTGGTCCTTCGGCTACTTTTTTGTATTCATAAGTATCAGTCGAGCCCAACCGGTATAGCGAATCACCTTCCAACATGGCCAAACCTCCTGAACCAGTTGAACTTCCGCAGTGAAGAACATCCATTCCCCAATCGTTAAGCTTGTGGTAATCAGGAATTTCCGGAGTGTGAATCTTATCGATGATCATTCCCGGTTTGAGTTTGCCGTACAAATCCTTTACATTGCGGCAATCAAAATAATTACGGAAACCCATTTTGTCGTTTTCCCAGCTAACGCTTTCGCCCTGCGCAATGATTTTAAAACTGTCTTTGCATGATGGCGCCATGTACTGATCAACTTCCAGATAAGTATCATCGGCCTGAAGAATCCCCAAACGCACATTGGTACGTTTTTCAAATTCAGGATATTCGGCAACAGCAACATTTACAACTTTAAGATTAATTGTTTCTGATGCGTATAAATCAACCGTGAAAACCAGTTCATCCCATTTGCCATCACCATTCATATCATCGGTTTGCGAAGGAACATTTTGACCGTTTAATTTCAGGATGGGGGCAAAACCTTCAGAAACAGTTCCAAATCTGGCTTCTATTTCAGCACGGCTCATGATGATCGTTTCATCAGTACGGTCAACTGCCAGCGGATTGGTCAGCACCAGCGTATTCTTTTTTGTGCAGGCTGTGATTCCAATCAGAAGCACTGCACTGTATATTAATATGCGTTTCATTCCGGTAAATCGTTTTCGCCTTTTACATAACCAAAATTGGCCAAAATACCACCGTCAACATATAGAATATGCCCGTTTACAAAATCGGCGGCTTTGGAAGCAAGAAACATGGCTGCGTTGCCAACATCTTCGGGTTCTCCCCAGCGGCCTGCAGGTGTACGTGTCATAACGAGGTCATTGAACGGATGTCCGTTCAGTCGGATATCGGCAGTTTGCGAGGTTGCAATATAACCCGGTCCAATGCCATTGATCTGAAGATTGTATTTTGCCCATTCACAACACATGTTGGCAGTCAATAATTTCAATCCACCTTTGGCTGCTGCATAGGCAGAAACCGAGTTACGACCATAAACGCTCATCATCGAGCACATGTTGATGATTTTGCCGCTGCGTTTGGCAATCATTGCAGGGGCAACGCGTTTGGCAACAATCAATGGAGCCACCAAATCAACATCAATTACCTGTTTAAAATCGGCAATCGGCATGTCCAGAATCGGGATGCGTTTGATGATACCGGCATTGTTTACCAAAATATCAACCGATCCAAATTCTTTTTCGATCAGCGAAATCCCCTTGTCAACTTCGGCTTCGTCGGTAACATTAAAAACCAAAGTAAAAACATCAATTCCGGCAGCTTTGTATTCCAGCTTGCAGGCTTCGAGTCTTTCCAGGCTCAGGTCGTTTACACAAATTTTAGCGCCTGCTTTTCCAAGTACTTTACCAATGGCCATTCCAATGCCATGCGTTCCCCCGGTAATCAGGGCAACTTTTCCTGAAAGATCAAATAATTCGTTCATATTCTAATTATTAAATGTTTTATCGTAACTGATTTGGCTGAACCACGTCCATATCGGTGTAGTCCATGTTTTCGCCAGCCATTCCCCAAATGAAAATATAGTTGCTGGTTCCGGCTGCTGAATGTATTGACCAATTGGGCGAAATTACTGCCTGTTCGTTGCTCATCCAAATGTGGCGGGTTTCCTGTGGCTGACCCATAAAATGGCAAACAGCCTGTCCTTCTGGAACATTGAAATAGAAATAAACTTCCATACGGCGGCTGTGTGTGTGTGCCGGCATGGTATTCCAAACACTTCCGGGGCGCAATTCGGTCATTCCCATCTGAAGCTGGCAAGTTTCAATCACTTTGCTTACGAGCAACTGATTAATTTGACGCTCATTGGAGGTATTTTGCGCTCCCATTTGCAGCACATTGGCATCTTTCAGGGTTATATGGCGCGTTGGAAGTTCTTTGTGGGCGGGAGTCGAGTTTAGGTAAAAACGGGCAGATTCAGTTGTACTGTCTGATTTGAAAGTAATTTGTTTTGCACCTTTTCCGATGTAAAGCGCTTCCTTGAAATCAAGCGAATATTCGGTTCCGTCAACAACTACCGAACCTTTTGCCCCAACATTGATAATACCCAGCTCGCGGCGATCGCAGAAATAGGCAGCTTTCATCGGGTCAATTGCAGTCAGTTCAAGTGATCCGCTGGCAGGCACTGCACCTCCGGCGATGTAACGGTCGTAATGCGAATAAACCAGATGGATTTTATCGGCTTCCATTACCTTTTCGATCAGGAAATTTTCGCGCAACTGTGCAGTATCATAATTCTTTGCATCTCTGGGATGCGAAGCGTATCGTTCTTCAAAAATGATTGACATATCTTTTATTTTTAATTGTTGAATTTGTATTTTAATGCTTCCAGATAATAATAATCGGCATAATTTAGCGGTGTATCCACTTCCGAGTTTTTAGGCATATTGCCCACGCAATGTTTGATTAAAAATCCGCCATTGTCCCCGGTTTTTGCCAGGTATTCAGAACTTAAACTTGCAAGAATTTTATTGGCCAATTCTGCATATTCAGTCTTTCCTTCGTCGGTAATTGAGCTCAATATATAAAGTGCTGAAGCGGTAACAGCAGCAGCCGATGCATCGCGGTAAGTGTTCGGTATGGCCGGGTCATTGTAGTCCCAGTAAGGAACCAAATCTTCAGGATTATTTTCTTTAATAAAGGCTGCAATTTTTTTTGCGGCATCAAGATATCTAACGTCACCCGTTTCGCGGAAGCAAATCGCAAAACCGTACAAGCCCCATGCCTGCCCTCTTGCCCATGAAGAATCATCGTTCAGCCCCTGATGGGTTTGTTTGAGAACTGGCTGCCCGGTAATTGTATCGAAATCAACCACATGAACGGAACTCATGTTTTCGCGAAAATGATTGGCAAGTGTGGTATTTGCATGTGTAATGGCGATGTCGCGGTATTTGGGGTCGCCTGTCTCTTTCGATGACCAGAACAGCATTTCGAGGTTCATCATATTGTCGATGATAACCGGGAACTGCCATTGTTTGCCCCAATCCCATGATTTTATACTTCCGATTGTAGAATCAAATCTTGTAATCAGTGATTCGGATGCTTCGATTACGACTTTTTTATAATCTTCGTTTTTAGTGATACGGTAAGCGTTTCCATAACTGCAAAATACCATAAATCCGAGATCGTGTGTATTGGTTCGGTACTGCACACCATCAAGTTTTACCGTATTTTCAGTGGCAATCTGTTCCCATTTCTTGTCTCCCGTCAGTTCGTACATGTACCAGTAACTTCCGGCAGGAAAACCGCAGCACCAGTCCTTTTTGGTTATCATGCCGTATTTTCCGTCTTCAAAGGTACGGGGAACCATACTGTCGTTTGCCGAATTTACAACCAGATAATCGAGTTGTTGGGAGAGTTGGTTAACGAGTTTGTCTTTTTGCTCAAAGAGACTTTTTGAGGAACAAGCTCCCAAAATCAGTAAAGAGAAAATAAAAATGCTTAAATTTTTCATTCGTTATCGTATTTAAGGGTTAAATTTCCAGCCAGAAAATTATTCGTAAAATTTCAACAAAGATAAGAGTAATTTGCAAAATGCGCAATCGATTGCATTTTTATTTTATAATTGATGGACAAAAAAAGAAATTATTAGCATATTTGCATAACATTTTAGACAGTCATGATCAAAAATTCAGAACCTACCATTCACGATATTGCCAGAGAGCTGAACATTTCGGCTTCAACTGTTTCCAGAGCTTTAAACGACAATCCCCGAATCAGCCTGAAAACAAAGGAAAAAATAAAAGCTGTTGCTGACGCTATGGGCTACCGTCCAAATACACTGGCGTCGAATCTTCGGAATAAAAAATCGAATACTATCGGAATTGTAGTGCCACTGATCAACCGGCACTTCTTTTCATCGGTAATAAGCGGCGCTGAAGATGTGGCTTTTAAGGCCGGGTACAATGTGGTAATCTCGCAATCGAACGACCTTGCCGACAAAGAAATCAACATTGTGCAATCCATGTTTTCGAACCGTGTCGATGGGTTGATCATTTCTATCGCCATGCAAACAAAGACGTTTGATCACCTTAAAATTTTCAGAAAAAAGAATATTCCGCTGGTGTTTTTCGATCGTGCTGTTCCTGAAATTGAAACCGATAAAATTGTGGTGGATGATTTTGCCGGTGGTTTCCGTGTGACACAGCATCTGATTGATCAGGGCTACAAGCGAATTGCGCATTTGGCTGGCACTCAAAACCTAATGACTTATTTCGACCGAAAAAATGGATACCTCGAAGCTCTCCGTAAAAATAACATTCAGTTTGATGAATCACTGGTAATTATCAACACATTGACAAGCGACGAAGGTGTTTCAGCAGTTCAGCAATTAATGGCACTAAAAAACCCGCCCGACGCGATCTTCTGCGGAAATGATACCACTGCCCTCAGCGCAATGATTTTTTTGCGTGACAAAGGCATCCGGATCCCTCAGGATATTGGAATTGTGGGATTCAGTAATGAGCCTTTTTCAAAAGTTGTTTCTCCTTCTATTTCAACCATTGCACAACCCGGATTTCAAATGGGACAAAAAGCTGCAGAACTGATTATCCGACAAATTGAAACCAAAGAGAGAACCTACCAAACAATTGTATTACCAACCGAATTGATTGTCAGAGAATCGTCGAGCCGGAGGAGTTTTCAGTGATCAGTGGTCAGACACAGTAGTAGTTTCCGGTTCCTCAACTGGTATTCTTCGTATTTTGAAATTGAGCCAGGCAACCAAAATACTCATAAACGGGCTGATAATATTGAAGAAACAATAAGGCAGGTAAGTCCAGGTATCAACACCCAAAACCCTTGATTGTGTCGCACCACAGGTATTCCACGGAATCAGCACGGAAGTAACAGTTCCTGAATCTTCCAAAGTCCGGCTCAGCAATTCAGGAGCATAGCCTTTGTCCTTGTATGATTTTCGGAACATGCGCCCAGGTACAACAATTGAGATATACTGATCGGATGCCGTTGTATTGAAAAATATGCAAGTTACAACTGTAGAAGTGACCAGCGAACCTGTTGATTTTGCCCGGTTAATAATAGGTTGGATAATCCTCATTAAAAGTCCGCCGGCTTCCATTACACCACCAAAAACCATGGCTGAAATTATGAGCCATATTGTATCCAGCATTCCGCGCATCCCGCCGGTATGAAGCAATTCATTCACATTTTCATCAGGAGTTACCAATCTCACTTCACCCAGCATCGCCTGCATAAAACCTATGTACGATGCTTTTGTATAGGTTAAGCCTTTCCCTGCCACTTCATTAATAATTTCAGGCTGGAAAATAACCGCAAAAAGACCGCCCAGTAAAGTACCTACCATCAACGAAGGAATCGGTGGAACCTTCAGAATAATGATCACAAACAAAATGACCGGAACAAGGAACAAGATTGGCGTGGTATTGAATGATCCTTCTATGGCTGATTTTACGCCGACAATATCAACTACAGCCCCGCTAAAATCGTATTGAAAACCGATGATCAGGAATATCGTCATTGTAATAAGGTAGGTCGGAGTGGTGGTTATCAACATGTATCTGATGTGCGTGAACAAATCGGTTCCGGCCATTGCAGGCGCCAGATTGGTAGTGTCGCTCAGCGGCGAAAGTTTATCACCAAAATAGGCGCCGCTAATAATCGCTCCAGCTACCACCGCCTCGTTCATTCCCAATGCTTTACCAATTCCGAGCAAAGCCACACCAATGGTTGCAACTGTGCTCCACGAACTTCCGGTCACCACCGAAATTAATGAACTGACAACCAGCGCTGTGAATAAAAACATGGTTGGATTAATAATGTCCAGTCCATAATAAATCATTGCAGGTACAATGCCGCTGATCAGCCATGTACCTGCCAACGAACCGATTAAGAGTAAAATTAACATCGACGGCATGGCAGAACCAATGGTGGTCACAATTTTATCGCTGATTTCATCCCATTTCATGCCCTTTCGGATTACGATTACTGCACCGATTGTGGCAGCCAGTAACAATGCAATCTGGTTTGATCCGGCAAGTGTATCGTCGAACAAAAATACATTTGCTGTTAGCATCACAATTAAAAAGAGAATCGGAAGCAAGGCTTCAAAATAAGAGGGATCCTTTCTCATTAAATTGGGTTTTCTTAACCATAATTGAGAAAATATACTCATTAGAATACATTTCAGGCTAAAGAAAAGAAATAAAAAACATTTATTTTTAGTTTTAAGGGTTACCTTTGCATCGTTTTCAGAATAAAAGATGTAGTGTAATAAATTAATATCTCAGGCCATTACCTATTTTAGCATCAAATGAAGAAGAAAGTATTCAGGATTATCAAACTACTCATCATTACAGTTGTATTCATTCAGCTTTCACTTTCTGCACAAATTCCCAAATATTTTATTATTTCAGGAAAAATACTTTCTGATTCAGAAATGTTTCAAAGTATTACTGTTGAGATTAAAAAAAATAATCAACCGGCAATTGTATCACAAATACCAACTACCCGAAGGTTTCGCCTGGAATTGGCATACAATTCTGAATATCAGTTAACATTCAATCAAAAAGGATACCTTACAAAAACCATCATTGTTAATACCGAAATTCCATCGGAAGTGATGCAGCGTGAGAATAAGTTTCCTAATTTTTTAATGGCCGTAAAGCTTGAAAAAGAAATTTGTGTGGAAGAAAACACAATCGCCCCAAATTCGGTTCAGCACATTTGTTATTCGCCTGAAAAAGACATTTTTTCCAAATTACCAACCATCTTTGATATTGAATATGTTGAGCAAAATTCTTTGTCAATCAGGCAAAACAATAAATTAAGCGAGAATAAATCCAAAACACAGAGCTACCAAATCTTCTGAATTTCTATCGAAAAATAAATTTTAATTTCCATCCTTCATACTTTTAGTTAATTTTACAGAGTTGTACTTTTTGTAAGAGCAATGTTATCTCTGTAT
>JAUYTA010000956.1 GCA_030695265.1 Bacteroidota bacterium | reverse complement strand
CTCATCGTTTAGGGTATTGATTAACAGATTTTCTTCCAGAAGAACAGGTTTCTCCCATTTTTGCTTTTGTACGCCAAACTTGCTGGTGAACAAATCGGCATAGCGGGTTCCGGTAATATTGCTGGTACGTTTTCCGGTCACATTTTCGCGTGTGGAGGTGAAAATAATTTCATTGTCGCGTCCACCAACGAAAACGGGACTAAAATCATTGTCCTTCGAATTCAGTTCCTTCACCGGATTTACCAAATATCTTCCAGGGTTTTCAAGCCATTCATTTACTACTTTGCTGGCTTCAAGTCCGTTTTTTGCATACTGATCGTCGGGTTTTACGCCCAGATAGGTTTGATACCAGGTAATTGCTTCATCGTATTTTTGGGTAGCCCTCAGGCAATCAGCATAATGCAACATGCACATCGGATCGTCATAATTTCGCTTGATGGCATTTTTGTACCAGATAGCAGCTTTTGCAAAATCGCTTAGTTTGTAGTACGACTCGGCGATTTTGAAAGTAATTTCGGCTTTTTCCTTACTGAGTTTCTGTCCCCGGTATGCTCTTCGGTATTTTTCAATGGCATTGTAATGTTCACCAATGTCAAATGACACCTGACCAGTATTCATGTATTTGCGCGCAGAACAGGAACCAAGCAAGACAACCAGCAGTATCAGAAATATTTTGGGGAAAACCGTGTGCTTCATTTTAAATTATGACGTTTCGGGGTAAAAGTAACCAATTTAAATCCATTCTGAAAAACGGAAAAGGTTTATTTAAAGTATCGGAGATCGCATAAATCGCCAATTATTTTGCAGTGACGGTATTAATTACTTTGAATTCGGTTCGCCTGTTTAATCCACGAGCCAGTTCTTTCAGGTTATCGCCCCCAAGTTTTTCAATCGTGGTTGCACTTAAAACATCGCCTTCGTTCAGAAATTCATATTGCCGGGCAAGTTTTGCATTTATCTTCAGAGGTACAGCCTCGCCGTAACCTTTGGCTTTAAGGTTTTTATCCTGAATGCCTTTTCCAGTAAGGTATTGCGCCACCGAAGCTGCACGTTTTTCGGAGAGTTCAAGGTTAAATTTCTCATCGCCAATATCATCGGTGTGTGCTGAAAGTTCGATGATCGCCTCCGGATTCAGCTTCAGAAGTTCAACCAACTTGTCGAGCGAAGTTTTTGCCTGCGGAAGCAAGTCCCATTTCCCCAATTCGTAGTTGATGTTGTCGATCCGGATGGGTTTATTGGTTGGAATTGGTTTGATATCGACCTCAAACTCTTTGGCTTCGCGAAGTCCGCGGGTTGATACTTTTGCCTGCGCGTTGAGGTAGCCATTGGCAAAAACCACGATTGCATAATCGCTTTCAGGATTTAAACTTGCCTGAAACCTTCCGTTTACCGATCTGATTTTTTGCGAACTACCATCGGAGCCAACAATCCGGATGTTTACATCAGGAAGGATCGAGTCGGTTTCGCTGTCGTGAATTTTGCCAAAACACTGAAATAACTTTGGCGGGAGATAAAATGAATAAGCATCTGTCCCGCGGCTGCCTTTTCGGTTCGAGGTAAAAAAGCCCTTTTCAAGATTTCCGAAAAACTGAATGGAAAAATCGTCTCCAATGGAGTTTACTGGTGGTGGAAGTTGTTCGATTTGCCATTTTCCTCCTGATTTTTGTGCCTGAAAAATGTCGAATCCACCCATTCCCGGATGAAAATCGGAGGAGAAATAGAAATAGCCATTGGGCTTTTCGAAAGGATACAATTCATTTCCGGGCGTATTTATTTCAGCGCCAGCATTGATTGGTTCCGAAAAAATGCCCGTATCATTTATTTCTGATTTCCAAATGTCAAACCCACCCAAACCTCCGGACCGGTCAGATGCAAACCAAAGTGTTTTGCCGTTTTCGGAAATCATGGGTTGAAGATAGTTTGCTCCATCGGCTGTAAATGGGAGCGGTGCAGGGCTTGTCCATTGTCCTTTTTTTTTCTGAAAAAAAAGCAATTGGCTGGTTGCCTGTTGAGTAGGATTGGAAACTGATCTTGAAAAAACAACCAGTTCTTTTGATGGACTAAAATTCAGGAATAATTCCTCATCAGTCGAATTCAGGGAAATGGGTTCATTTAAAAGTTCAGGAATATTCCATCGCATTTTGATTGTGTCGTTAACTGATTGGAAGAAATCAGCAAATTTCTGTCCGGTAACCGGATTAATTTTTTTGTTTGGAACATCTTCCCGCGACGATTTTATGAAGATGGATTTTTCTGTTCCGGGCATGATTTGAACAACCATATCGTTGGCTGCTGAATTGATTGTTTTAAGGTTTTCAACGATGTAAAGTTCAGGTATTTCTTTCCATTCCTGAATTCGGCGGACAGATTCCAACCCATTGATTGCATGTAAATTTTTACTGTCTTTTTTAAATTCCGATTCGTAAATCAGCTTGGCTTCCTCCGGTTTTCCGGCGCTGCGCAGGGCATCGGCGTAATGTATTTCAAGCGTAGAATCTTTATATCCTGAACGAATTGCGTTTCGGTACCAAACAGCAGCTTTCGTGTAATCACCCGACTCCCGGTAACTTTCGGCAAGCTTGAAATAAATTGCAGGTTTGATTGTTTTGTCTTTTACTTTTTGATTGGCCTGCCTGAATTTTTCCGCAGCATCGAAAAATTCTTTCCTCTTAAAAGAAGCGTCCGCATCCGAAATCAGTTTGTTTACCGAACAGGCCGAACCGAAAAGCGCGACTGCAATCAATATCAGGAATTTAATTTTCATTTATCTAAAACTAAGAAAGTCCGAAATTACTCTTTTCGGCTTAACGAGAACGTAGCAGGCAAGGAAAAATTGTCGGATTGAGCCGGCGAGGGTTATTCAGGAAATAAAAAAGGCTTCCGTAATGTTTGGAAGCCTTTAAATTTATCAGTTTGCAATAACTATTTTTCGTATAGTTATTCGCGGTATTTTGGCAATGGCCAAAGTTCGTTGTCAAAAATCAGTTCGAGTTTATCAATGTGATAACGAATATCATCCAGATAAGGCCTTACACTTTTTTCGTAG
>JAUYTA010000954.1 GCA_030695265.1 Bacteroidota bacterium | reverse complement strand
CCGGTGATTTCCCGAACGATTCTTTTGTTGCTGATTGTGTTGGTTTCGTATAAATTTTCTGCCTGAATTTTTTCCCGGAATGTACTAGTTCTTTTTGCCAGTTTCGAATTTTCGTCAAACAGGTAAATATATTTCCACCCGGAATATTTTCCGGGTTTGAAAACCCCTGAATCACCTTTAAAAGATGGTACTTCCTTTCCATATCTTTTTTCAATTACTTTTTCAATATTGCCATTGAAATCCGCTAGTTTCGGGAACAATTGACCGGAAACAAAGTAGGGAAGCAGTAAAAAAAGATATGCAGCGATTTTTTTCATTCAGGGAGTAGCAGGTTTATTCAGTTTCCAACTTGTTTTTACTGTTATTTAAAAGAATATATCCGGCTATTCCACCAATAAACGAAGCTATCAGAATCCCAAATTTTGCCTGCACTATATATATCGGATTCGTAAAGGCTAATTCAGTAATAAACAACGACATGGTAAAGCCTACAGAAGCCAGTAATGCAATACCATATAGTTGTTTCCAGGTTGCACCTTGTGGAAGTTTGGCAAACTTAAAGAATACTGTAAGTTTAGTAATCCCAACAATGCCAATGAACTTGCCTGCGATTAACCCAAAAATTACACCCATGGTTACATTGGAAGTTAGGCTTTCAGAAAAATTGCCTGAAAATTCTACTCCTGTGTTTGCGAAAGCAAATATTGGCAAAACAATAAAAGCAACAATAGGGTGCAGCCCATGCTCCAACTGCTGAAGTGGCGTTAATGCTGCCTTTGAATAGTCTCTGATGTGTTCAATAATATGATGTTGTTCCTTGCTTATAAATCCTTTTGTAGCTTTTTCAGCTTTTCTGAAAGAGTTGGCCAGCTCTTTCAGTTTCTGCGTGAAATTAATATCATCGATTTTTACATTTGCCGGAATGGCAAGGGCTGCCAAAACCCCTGCAATGGTTGCATGTACCCCGGAAAGCAGGAAGGCCAGCCATAAACCTCCAATTCCGATAATTCCATAAAAGACAGGGCTTCTGACTCCAATTTTGTTAGCAGTAAAAAGAATTCCTAAAAACATGATTCCAAACATCAGGCTCGGATAAGAAATTTGTGATGTATAAAAAAAAGCAATTACCAACACTGCTCCCAAGTCATCGGCAATTGCCAAAGCTGTCAGGAATATTTTCAGCGATACAGGCACTTTGTTTCCCAAAAGATATACTATGCCCAAAGCAAACGCGATATCAGTGGCCATCGGAATACCCCATCCACTTTCAGTTTCGCCTCCAATGTTAAAAAGCAAATAAATAGATGCGGGAACAACCATTCCGCCAATTGCCGCTAATATTGGTAGTATGGCATCTTTTGGATTCGATAGTTCGCCACCTTTAATCTCTCGTTTAAGTTCCAGTCCAATAACGAAAAAGAACATCGCCATAAGTCCGTCGTTTATCCAATGGCTTAAGTCTTTCGAAATGTTGAAGTTATCGAAGCCAACTGTAAATTTATATTGCCATAAATTCCTGTAGAAATCGGACAAAGGCGAATTCGCCATAATCAGGGCTGCCAATGCCGCAACAAAAAGTACAACTCCACTTGCAATTGAGTTGGACATAAAACGGCTCATGGGCTTAATTACCCAGTAATCTATCGGTGAATGTTTATCCATTTTTTTTATATAATTCGATTAGGTAACTATAAACACGTTTTATTCAAAAAAGATTTTCAACTTGTCTGATTTCAGTCTGGCTTTTAACCAGTTTTCTATTTTAATTTTTTCAGTGTTAAGTAAATTTTTGCCTTTCGTTTTAAAAACAATTATTTGAACCTTCTCCGGATTAGAATTGGCAACATTAAATATTTCTGATTCTGCATAAGTACAACTATTAATTTGAGGGTACAAGATTTTTATCTCATCTAAAATCTGCTTGCCAATGTCATTTTTGCCGGATATAATTTCAAGCATTTCATCTTTTTCCTTCAACAGAATCGTTAACCTGTTTATTTCAGAGGTAAGGTTCTCAACTTCAGTATTTTTCTTGGTTAACTGGTCAAATGAGAAACCCTGTTGAAATTCTATTATTGCATCCTCAAGCACATATCCTGCTGCTTTTCCCCTGATCAGATTTTTCTGGTCTTCACTGAGTGATATTCCTCCATAGATCAGCGTGATCGTTTTCTTCTTGGGGTCAATCTCATGCCTCAATAAATAATTGCCTTGAGTAATTCGCACGGTATTAATATAACTCGTAGCTTTTTCTGTGAATTTCTCGTGTTGAACAAGAACATATCCAAAATAGATACTTGGAATTAGAACCAGAATAATTACAAATGAAATCCACCGGTTGGTTTTTTTCTTGTGTGCTTCGCCAACAATGGTTCTGATCGGGAATTTCAGGATTTGTGATATGATAACCGATGAAAGTGCGATGAAAACTGAGTTGATGGTAAATAAAAGTAATGCGCCGAAAAAATAGTTGAACTGTAAGGTCGCCAAACCATAACCTGCTGTACACAACGGAGGCATCAGCGCGGTGGCAATGGCAACTCCCGGAATAATATTCCCCTTTTGCTTGCTGCTAATGGCCACAATACCAGCCAACCCTCCGAAAAGTGCGATTAATACATCATAAATTGTAGGGCTTG
>JAUYTA010000941.1 GCA_030695265.1 Bacteroidota bacterium | reverse complement strand
TTTATGGGCAAATAGCTGACTTTGCCCTTTCGCATCTCAAAAACCGGGGTCAGCTTTATTTCGAAATCAACGAAGCCTATGGAAATGAATGCAGAGAAATGCTACGGCAAAAGGGTTTTTCTAATGTTGAACTAAAAAAAGACATCAACGGTAAAGACAGAATGATTCGGGCAAAGCTTCTGTGACATATAAATTCAAAAAGATTGCAGTACATTTTTCTAATAATTGCAGGCGAACGAAACTAATATGTGGGATTATAAAAATTGAAAGACATCATTACTATTATACCAATTTTTGGTAGATTTGGAGAAAAATTGATGGATTATGAGTAGAAACACTTCAATATCAATAGGAGACTATTTTGATAATATTATTCAAAAAAGAAATTGAATGGCTAAGTATAAATTATCAAATAAAGCGGTTGATGATTTAACCGGAATTTGGAATTATACCTTTGACAAATGGTCTGAAAATCAGGCAGACAAATATTATTTTATGCTTTTGGAAAACTGTAATGAAGTTGCATTTAACCCTGCGTTAGGTAAAAATCACAAACCATTTGAAACATCTTTTTGTATATACGCTTCTGCTTTTTAACCTCGTCGCAATTTTTGCAATTGGTGTCGCTTACTTGTCGGTTTTTATAAGTCCAGGGGAATTATGGATTCCTGCACTGTTCGGAATGGCTTATCCTTATCTTCTGGTAGTTAATATCGTTTTCATTATTTTATGGATTGTTATTAAACCCAAATTCGCCCTTATTTCGGCTTTAACAATTTTTGCCGGATTTAATCACATTGGCAATTACCTTCAGTTTTCCGGGAAACAATCCGCCGAAAAAGGAGTCAGGGTGACCAGTTATAATGTGAGGTATTTCATGGGGAGCACGCAGTTTCCGAACAAAGAAAACGCTGACCATATCCTGAATTTTTTGCGGCAGGACAATGCGGATATCATTTGTTTGCAGGAAGTAAGGTTGAACAAACGACAGATTTTCGATATCAAGAACACCAAACTTCCGCAGGTAAACCACCTGCAACTTGCACACAACAGTTATGCCGGAGGACTGCTTACCATGACCCGGTTTCCGATTCTGAACATGGAAGAAATCAGGTTTAAAAATTCGGGAAACATGATCATCTTCACCGATATACTGATGGATACTGATACCGTCAGGATTTACAACTGTCATTTGCAATCGTACCAGCTAAGAGAAGCCGAAATCAATGCTATCGATTCAATCGACTTTAACAACCAGCCCCAAACAAAAGAAAAGATGAAGGTTTTAGGCCTGAAATTTAAAGAAGCGCTGATTAAAAGGGCGGAACAGGCAGCAACACTTCGTCAATCTATCAGCGAAAGTCCTTATCCGGTAATTGTTTGCGGCGATTTTAACGACACCCCTGTTTCGTTTACTTACCGTACTGTGAAAGGTGATCTTAAAGATTCATTCACTCAGTCAGGAAGAGGAACTGCCAATACTTACAATGGCAAATTGCCTTCATTCAGGATTGATTACATTTTGTACAGCCCGAATTTTACAAGCTTTAACTTTGAAGTTTCATCGATTGATCACTCTGACCATTTCCCGATAAGCTGCGATTTATTTCCGGCAGAAAAATAAAAAAAGCCCCTCTCCAAACCTCTCCCCGAAAGGGAGAGGCCTCGGTATTGCAAATTCTGAAAAGCTATCCAATAAGAACAATGCAAAACCAAATTCTCTACAAATGTGGTATTGTTAATGATTTTCAATGACCAGCTCCTTTCCCTATTTTGGGGAAGGGTTGGGGATGGGGCTTCTTCTTAGAACAATCGCTTTCTCTTCAGCAAATAAGTATATAGCACATGTTTAAAGTCTTCGTTGATATCAGCTTCGGCAAGGTCGATCTGGTACTGACCGCACCGGACACGCATCTCTTCAAAATAGTCAGACATGGCTTTTTCGTAATTTTTCTTCAAATCATTGGGTGAGAACCGCAGGTGTTCACCGGTTTCGAGGTCGACAAACCGGTATGGTTGGTTCCTGAAATCGAACTGTTTTTCCTGGCGGTGATCGGTTACATGAAAAAGCAGTACTTCGTGTTTGTTGTATTTCAGGTGTTGAAGCGCTTCAAACAATTCGTCGGTACTTTCCTCTTCTATCAAATCGCTGAACAGAATTACCAATGAACGTTTGTGAATGTTTTCGGCAATCATGTGCAGGGCATCAATCGTGTTGGTTTTTTTGTGCAATTGTGCCTGTTCCTGCCGCAGCAAACCTCCCAGTTGATTGTACAATAAATCTACATGAACCGATGATAAACGAGCCTGTGAGTGAAAATCGATCACGTCAGAAAAAAGTGAAAGGCCTACTGCATCGCGCTGTTTGCGCAGCAGATAAATGATTGCTGCTGCCGAATAAATAGAAAATGCAAGTTTGTTGGCTTTTGAAGGTTTCCCCTTTTCGTAAGGGAAAAGCATTGACGATGAGGTGTCGATCACAATCTGGCAGCGGAGATTGGTCTCTTCTTCGTATTGTTTTACAAATAAACGATCGGTTCGGGCAAACAGTTTCCAATCAATGTGTTTGGTCGATTCACCTGTATTGTATAACCGGTGTTCGGCAAATTCAACCGAAAAACCATGGAAGGGGCTTCGGTGCAAACCGGTGATAAAGCCTTCAACCACCTCTTTCGAGATAAATTCGAGGTTATCAAATTGCTGAAACTGTTGTATGTCGAGTAAGTTGTTCATATCAATAAAATAAAAAAGGCATAAGAAACACTGATTCCTATGCCTTTTTAGTATAAAAATATCGTTTTAAAGAATACTGTCAACTTTTGACGATAGGGTTGTTTTCGGAGCAGCTCCAACGTGTTTTTCGACCACAACACCATCTTTGAAAAACAATATCGTTGGGATGTTACGGATCCCATATTTGGAAGCGATGCCAGGATTGCTGTCAACATCTACTTTCCCAACTACCAACTTTCCGGCGTAATCTTCCGAAAGTTCCTGGACGATTGGACCAACCATGCGGCAAGGGCCACACCATTCTGCCCAAAAATCTACCAAAACCGGCAGACCGGCCTGAAGCACCAATTCTTCAAAATTTGCATCATTAATTTCTAAAGCCATAGTATAATATTTTATGTGTGAATAGTTACAAACCCTAAAACCTCCACAAAATTAGCCTAATTAATTTTAAAAGCAAGATCGTCGTTTTTATCAAAATAAGCGAGCAATTCGTTGGTGATTTCAATGCGGGTATTTCTTGAAAACAGATTAACCATCAATTTTGTTTCGGGATCCCAAACGTCGAATTTCAGGAGCGATTTTCCTTTGCTTTTTTGTGTAAGGCGCTCCAGTTCGGCAACCATTTCATAATTGATCGCAGTCAGCGGAACCTGCACGGTAATACTTTTAAAATATTTCTCGCGGATATCGTCCATCAGCTCAATCCTGCTGACTTTGTATTCAAGCTGATCGCCTCCAAAACGGTTTTGAACGACTCCTTTCACCAAAAGGTAAAGTCCTTGTTTGCAGAATTTTCCATACTCCACGTAATCTTTGGCGAAAAAGAACATTTTATACGAATCGGTATAATCGGTCAAAACTATTTGGCTGTATGGTTTTCCGGTTTTGCCAAACGCCTCGCGGGCTTCGGTAACCATCCCAACAAAAGTCAGTTCGCGGCCTTTCAATGCATCAATATTGCTGTTCAGATCCTGAATAGTAACATCCCTGGAAGCCAGTGTATCGATCTCAATTTTATATTTGTCGAGCGGGTGGGAGGTGAGATAAATCCCGATCAGCGCTTTTTCTTTTTCCAGCAAAACAAGGTTCGGCCATTCTGGAACAAGAACTGGTTCAGGCCTTTGGACCGATTGGGTTGACATGATTTCACCAAAAAGTGAAGGTTGCATGTTGTTGCTTTCGTACTGCATTTTGTTGCCGTACCTGATTAGCTTTTCGATAAATGTAACATCACTTTCATCGGGGGCAAAAAACTGACTGCGGGTATGCTTTTTAAATCCGTCGAAGGCACCCGCCATGGCCAGCGCTTCAATGTTCTTTTTGTTTGCCGACTGAAGGTTCACCCGTTCAACGAAATCATAAATATCTTTGAACTCGCCATCCTTGCGCGCTTTGATGATGTCCAGAACAGCACCCTCTCCAACTCCTTTTATGGCAGCCATCCCAAAACGGATGTTCCCGGCTTTGTTCACCGTGAATTTGGCGTAACTTTCGCTCACATCTGGTCCCAGTACATTCATTTTCATGCGCTTGCATTCTTCCATCAGCTTCGAAATTTCAGTAATATTGCTGAGGTTCCGGCTCATGTTTGCAGCCATAAATTCTGCCGGAAAGTTTGCTTTCAGGTAACCTGTTTGATAGGCCACCCAGGCATAACACACCGAATGCGATTTGTTGAACGCGTAACTGGCAAAAGCTTCCCAGTCTTTCCAGATTTTTTCGATCAGCTTTGTTGCATCCTTATTGCCTTCTTTACAGCCTTCAATAAATTCAGGATTGGCAAGACATCCGTCTTTAAATTTGACCTTCAGCTTGTCCATCATGTAAATCAGCTTCTTACCCATCGCTTTACGCAGCGAATCGGAATCGCCACGGGTAAATCCGGCCAGCGCTCTCGATTGTAACATCACCTGTTCCTGATAAACCGTAATTCCATAGGTATCTTTCAGGTAAGGTTCCATCAGGGGGTGGTCGTATTCTATTTTTTCCTGACCATGTTTTCGCTTGATAAACGAAGGAATATACTCCATCGGGCCAGGACGGTAGAGCGCGTTCATGGCCACCAAATCTTCGAAACGGTTTGGTTTCAGGTTACGCAAATGCTTTTTCATTCCGGGCGACTCGAACTGGAAAATCCCGGTGGTATCGCCATTTGCAAAAAGCTCCAAAGTCACGGGGTCTTTCTCCGGAAGATCATCCATATCGATGGTGATTTTCCGCGAAAGTTTTACATTCTCGATCGTTTCCTTTATGATAGAAAGGGTTTTCAGACCCAGAAAGTCCATCTTCAGCAAACCGATGTCTTCCACAAACTTACCATCGTATTGGGTGGTAAGCAGGTTTTCATCATCCTTTGAAAACATTACCGGAATATGCTCGATGAGCGGATCGCGGCTGATAAGAATTCCGCAGGCATGAACACCTGTTTGACGCACCGAGCCTTCGAGTGTCTGGGCAAATTTCAGGGTTGTCTTTACCAATTCGTTGTTCGAAAACAGTTCCTTTTTCAGCTCCGGACTTTCCTTAAATGCGATGGAAAAATTCATTTTTGGAGCATCAGGAACCAGTTTTGTCAGTCGGTCGGCTTCCGAAAGAGGCAGTTTCAATACCCGTGCAACATCTTTGATGGCCGATTTTGTAGCCATTGTACCGAAAGTGCAAATGTGTGCAACCTTGTCGTTACCGTATTTTTTTGTCACATATTCGAGTACCTTTTGGCGGCCGTCATCATCAAAGTCGATGTCCACATCGGGCATCGAAATACGGTCGGGATTCAGGAAACGTTCGAACAGCAAATCATATTTCATCGGATCGATGTTGGTAATCCCAACACAATACGAAACCACCGATCCGGCAGCCGAACCACGCCCCGGACCAACCAAAACGTCCATCC
>JAUYTA010000906.1 GCA_030695265.1 Bacteroidota bacterium | reverse complement strand
AAATTCCAGTATCCGGTTGATTGGGGAACCGATCTGCAGAGCGAACACGAACGCTACCTGGTTGAGAAACATTTTAAGAAGCCGGTTATCCTCATCAATTATCCGAAAGAAATTAAGTCGTTCTATATGAAACAGAATGATGACGGAAAAACTGTCTCTGCAATGGATGTGCTTTTTCCCGGAATTGGCGAAATTATTGGCGGATCGCAGCGCGAAGAAAATTACGAGAAGCTGGTCACCCGCATGGAAGAAATGGGCGTTCCGGTTCATGAAATGGATTGGTACCTCGATACGCGCCGCTTCGGAACGGTTCCTCACAGTGGGTTTGGTTTGGGTTTCGAACGATTAATGTTGTTTGTAACCGGAATGGGCAACATCCGCGACGTAATCGCCTTCCCAAGAACACCAAAAAACGCGGAGTTTTAGGAGAATCGTTACTCGATTTAGCACCAATTATAGACAAGCAATAATATTAAGTTGATTGCAGCGTTACTATAAAAACATAAAAACAGTTGGATAAAACTTGTTCTGTATAGGCAGATTTTATAGCGGGGAACTTCAGCAATCCTCTAATTATAATTTTAATTCATGATGCACGGATCTAAATGCAGACGGAAATTATTTCTGCTGATGTTGATGCCATTAATGGTTACGATGGTCAAAGCTCAGTCAAGTCTGGCATTTTATCCGTTTGAGAATCAATTTAATTCATCCAATTACAACCCGGCTTTTTTAACCTCACCACACAAATTTACTTTCAGTATTGTGCCGTTGGGAGGTACAATTATTGGATACAATAACCAGGCTTTAATAAAGGATTTGTTTACAGAAGTTCTTTCGGGGCGGAATCCCAACGACGACTATTACATGAATGCCCTTGAAAGCATGGCCAGCAAGCCGATGTTCAACCAGAATATTGAAAGTGCCATGCTGAATTTTACTTACCGCTCGAAGGTTGGGTTTTTTAATTTCAGGATAAAGGACGTTCAGTCTTTCTCAGCATCTGCCAAAGGCGATCTTACAAAATTTATTATAAAGAATGAAACTCAGAGTGTCATTATTGACGAAGTCCAGTTTTTGCCAACTCAGGTACTGCATTACAGGGAATATAGCCTTGGGTATTCGTACAAGTCTCCAATGAACCGGTTTTCGGCAGGAATCCGGGCGAAACTGTATTTTGGCAAAGCTGCAATGTATTCATCTTTATCTGGTGCGATAAATCAGGAAGGTTCGGATTATGTATTTAATACCGATGGAGCAATTAATACGTCATTTCCTGAAGCAACAGAACAATCCGATTCAGAAACTCCGGACTTTACAAAAATACAAGGATCGAAAATACTTGATTATTTGCTGAATACCGGCAATCCGGGCATGGGCGTTGACCTTGGTCTCAAATACCGTTTTACTCCCGACCTGTCGGTTTCGTTGAGTGCAATCGATATTGGGAAAATAACCTGGAAGAATAATCTGAGTTTAAAGTATTTCGAACCATATATTCTTCCTGATACAAGTTACTTTCTTCCGGAATTGGGTTCTGTTAAGATTGTCAAAAAGGATGACTATAAATATTCCAAAGAACTGCCCACCTATCTGAATGAAGATTCAATTCCATCGTCTTTTTCGAGACAAATGCCTTTATCCATTTATGCCAGTATAAAATACAGGGTTAATTCAAAACTCACAATCAGTTTGACTGACAGGTTCATGGCAGTGAAAAATTTGAATTACAACAGTCTTTCTGTTGCTGCCACTATCGATGTCAACAAAAAACTTTCAATAAATACAGGTTATTCCATCATCGGAGATTCCTATTTTAACCTTCCTTTTG
>JAUYTA010000895.1 GCA_030695265.1 Bacteroidota bacterium | reverse complement strand
CAATTCCATGTCTTTTCTTCCGAAAGGCCAGTTCCACGAAGCCTGAATAATGCATTGAGCTTCAGGATAGTTAATAATTATGGTTGCTTCATCATCTACTTTGGGGTAAATTTCAGGTTTGAAATTCTGGGTAACGGCTGTTACTGAAACGGGCTCTTGTCCTTGTTGAATGTAGGTCATAAGATTTGCCCCGTAACATCCAAAATCAATTAAAGCGCCACCGCCGTTTTGAACAGGGTCAGTCAGCCAATCCAAAAAAAACTGGTCGCAACCAATTTCCTTTGGTCCCTGATGTCCGTCGTGAATAACTGCTTTCCTGATATTGCCGATGAAATTACTGTCGTTGACCAACTGAAAGGATTTCGCGGTAGTCGGATACCAGGATGTTTCGTAATTGGTGAGTAAATGAATGTGGTATTTTTCTGCAAGTTCTACCATCCTTTGAGCGTGTTCGACATTTGTGGCCAGCGGTTTTTCAACCATTACGTGTATTCCCCTTGGAGCACAAGCTTCAACCACGGCCATGTGCTCGAAAATTGAACCGAATGCCACAACAGCTTCCGGCTTTACAATGTCCAACATCTTTTCCAGATTATTATGAATCAGTTTAGGGTCGAAACCGAATTTTTTAGCAAGAGTTGTCGCCAGTTCAGTATTCGTTTCAAAAACACCAACCAATTGAAAATCTGTCTTTTCTTTTCGTCCCAATATAAACGATGTATGTCCATGGGTTGCACCTGCAATTGCCAGTCGAATTGGTTTTTTTGCCGGAGTTTGTGCATTTAAATTCGCCAGAATGGTTGAAATGAGTGCGCTGATCAGAAATAATTTTTTCATGATTTTCATATTTGTGTACAATATAGTTACAAATATAGCTTTAACACGAAACGAGCATATTTTATAACGCTGAAAAGAATGAATATCTCATATGCGAGTTCCCCCGATTAATCGGGGCAGGCTATGTGACCACTAAAAAACAAATTATAAATAGATAAAAAATAACCACATAGACACATAGTTCACATAGAAAAATAAAAACTATTTTCTCTATGTGCCTATGTGGTTTAAATTAAACACATGAAATAACTTATCTTTACCCGACTGAGTTTCAATATTTCAATTTTGCATGAAGAAGGTTTTAATTATTACGTATTATTGGCCGCCATCAGGTGGGGCAGGAGTACAGCGGTGGCTGAAGTTTGCCAAATATTTGCCTGAACTTGGCTGGCAACCTGTTATTCTCACGGTCGATCCTGAATATGCCAGTTATCCGCAACGCGACGAAAGCCTGATTTCCGAAGTTAATCCTGAATGTTTGGTTTTTACCACCAAAAGCTTCGAACTATATAATTTCTACAAACTTATCTTCGGAAAAAAGGAAGTTCCTTACGGCGGTTTTGCAAACGAATCTAAAGAAGGATTGTTCCAGAAAGCTTCGAAATTCCTGCGCGGAAACTTTCTGTTGCCCGATCCGCGCAAAGGCTGGAACAAATATGCACTAAAGAAAGCAGAAGAATTGATCAGGCAATTCAATATTGATACAGTGGTAACTACCAGTCCGCCACATTCGACCCAACTCGTTGGGCTCAAACTGAAACAGAAATTCAACATCAAATGGATTGCAGATTTGCGCGATCCATGGACGGACATTTATTACTACAACCAGTTTATGCATACCGCTTTGGCACGTAAAATCGATATTCGGTATGAACGTAAAGTGGTTGAAAATGCCGACCTGCTGATTACAGTCAGCGAAGATGTGAAACGCATTTTTGCCGAAAAGTCGAAATTGCATGTTGCTGCAAAAACAGTTGTGATTCCGAACGGATTTGATGAGGATGACTTCAGGATAAATGAAGTGCAGACTGAATCGAAAAAGGTGATTACTTACACCGGAACTATTTCGGAAGCGTATGAAGTTGACTG
Source organism: Bacteroidota bacterium (assembly GCA_030695265.1). Classification (GTDB taxonomy): domain Bacteria; phylum Bacteroidota; class Bacteroidia; order Bacteroidales; family Prolixibacteraceae; genus Aquipluma. The sequence goes on along the minus strand of JAUYTA010000895.1, from coordinate 1,783 downwards.
CTTTCTGGATGCTTTACAAAGCCTTGAAAGTGATTTGAAACAACAATTACGAATCAGGTTTGTTGGTAAAATACCGCTATCGGTGGTGCAGAAATTCAGGGCAACCGGGCTTGAAATTGAATTGGTTGGATATGTCGATCATCCAAAATCCATCGAATATTTGTTGCGGTCAGATATACTTTTACTGGTTATTCCGAAGGTGAAGAACAACAAGGGAATTCTGACGGGTAAGTTTTTTGAATATTTGGCTTCGCGAAAACCGATTCTGGCCATTGGCCCGACGGACGGCGATCTGGCCAAAATTATTCAGGAAACCAAGTGCGGCCAAATGTTTGACTATTCTGATTCAGAAGGAATGCGACATTTTATGCAGGAAAGTTTGGATCGTCCGGTTTCAGCGAGTGATATTGCAATTGAATATTCAAGAAAAAAGTTAACCGGAAAGTTGGCCACACTGTTAAAGGCTTAAAATACTGAAATATGAGCAAAACCATCATTATAAACCGGCCACTCGACGATTCGGAAATTGAAGAAATCGAACTTTTAATTGAAGAAGGAGCGAAAGTTTTTGCGCTGTCGGGAAGTAATTCGCCGGATTTTGCACAACCAATTATTTTGACTTCAGAAGAAAAGCGGCAACTGAATTATCAAACAATGGAAGAGGTGCTTCAGTTTGGTGATTTGCCGGTTGGCGATCAAACAGTGGCCGATCTTTTCAGGATTGACAATGCGAGTATTTGGCATTACCATAAATTCAGGGTGTATTTTGCCGTGCGAAACCTGATGTATTTTCTGAAGCCGGTGAAACAGCAATTCAGCACTTTTGATGATCATATTTGGTTTGTGACTCCCGATGTGTATATTTTGCGAAGGATATTTCCAGAGGTCGATTTCCGGTTTCCGGAGGTGGAATCCAAAAGTGAATTCAATTTTAAAATCCTGTTCAGTTATGTTTTTCTGATAAAAATTCGTTTCCTGAAAAATTTGTTCACGAAAAAGAAAAAGCCGGAATACCTTCTTTATATGACCGAAAAGTATTCTGCTGTGATGGATAAAAATACGCTGAAAACCAGGTCTGGACATCATATTCTTGAATATTTGATTTCGGAACTCGATGACAGATTTGCACTTTTAACAGAGGTTTTAATGCCAAAACCGAAAGGTAAATCAGACTATTCATTCTCAAATAAACAATATCAAACATACTTGAACCATTGCCCGAAAATATTTCTGGAAAGTTTCCTGATTTCCGGAATGTTAAACAAAGAGGTTCGGCAATCAACCCGTACAGCACGAATAACATTAAGGACTGCCTATCCGAAAGTTCCCGAAGCCGATCTTTCGTTGATTCAAAGACTTACATTCGAAGTTTTTCAGTCGCTCGATTCATCTTCCGGATTCTTCCTTTTTAGGTATTTTGCCGCCCGAAAGTATTTTGCAGGTTCAGGAATAAAAGCCGTGATTGCAGGTGACGAAAATAGTCCGCTCACCAAATCGATTCTGGATGCGGCCAAATTCTGCGGAATAAAAACCATCGGCTTACAGCATGGAACCATGCACGATTTGCACCCGGCATATCTTTTCACGCCAAATGACAGCCGTAATCAGGTAATGCCCGACCTGACACTTACCTGGGGAAAATACTGGGAAGACTTTCTGATTGAAAAGGGAAATTACCCAAAAGATTCGGTGATTTCAGTCGGACAAATCCGTACCGATATTATTCCGGTTTTGATGAAAGTAGAATACCGTAAAATAGCAAGTCCGACCGAACTAATTTTAT
>JAUYTA010000892.1 GCA_030695265.1 Bacteroidota bacterium | reverse complement strand
ATTATTCCGCTCGAAACCCTCCGCCTCGGGCTGCGCGGCGACACACTGCTTACCTTTTTACCCTGCATTCACAACTGGGATATATAACAGAAAAGGTGGTCGGAAATGGCCACCTTTTCTGTTTCATAAAGGCAATAAATTGGCTAAAAACGGTGAAGTTACTTTTGTCGCATCCTGACAATTATCATCGATAGCGCCAATGTAAAAACAATAAAAAGTTTGAAAGTTGAAATCAGAAAAGATTTAAGGCAGTTTCCATTATTTTCTATTCAGGAAAAATATATATTTGTCAGCACGACACAGCACAGTAAAAACCTAAACTAAAATTTATGAAATCGACAAAATTGATTGCAGCAATTATTCTTTCCATCTTTTTATCCGGAAGTATTATGGCGCAAACAGGCTACCAGCCATCTGAGAAAAACCTTCAAAACCGCGAATGGTTTCAGGATGCCAAATTCGGACTGTTTATACACTGGGGATTGTACTGCCAGATGGCCGGAGGCGGCGATCAGGGTATTGCAGAATGGATCATGAACCAGAAAAAAATCCCGATTGCCCAGTACGAAAAGCTCACCAACTTCTTCAATCCTGTCGCTTTTAATCCTGCGGAATGGGTTTCGATGGTAAAAAAAGCCGGAATGAAATACATTACCATTACCAGCAAACACCACGAAGGTTTTGCCATGTACGACTCGAAAGTAAGCGATTACAATGTGGTTGACAAAACTCCGTATGGCAAAGACATTATCAGAATGCTGAAAGACGAATGCGACAAGCAGGGAATCAAACTTTTCTTCTACTATTCTCAGCTCGACTGGCATCATCCTGATTATTTTCCACGCGGAAATACAGGCCAGGGATATACTGGCCGACCTGAAAAAGGCGATTGGAACAAATACATTGATTATATGAATGCCCAGCTAAGCGAACTTTTGACCAATTACGGCGAGGTTGGCGGAATCTGGTTCGATGGAATGTGGGACAAATGGGATGCACCCTGGCGTTTGGACGAAACCTACGCTTTGATCCATAAACATCAGTCCGGAGCATTGGTTGGCAGTAACCACCACAAGTTTCCAATTGCAGGAGAAGATTTTCAGATGTACGAACGCGACCTTCCGGGCGAAAACTCAATGGGATTTAACCACACCGGCGCAATGTCGGATTTACCGCTCGAAATGTGCGAAACAATGAACGGTTCATGGGGTTTCAACCTGGCTGACAACAACTACAAATCAACCACTCAATTGCTTCAGACATTGATAAAATCTGCTGGTTACGGTGCAAATTTTTTACTGAACACAGGCCCGATGCCAAACGGAAAAATTCAGCCTGAAAATATTGACACGCTGATGGTAATGGGCAAATGGCTCGATAAATACGGCGAAACGATCTACGGAACGCGCAAAGGTCCGATCAATCCAACAACCTGGGGCGCTTCAACCCAAAAGGATGGAAAAGTTTGGGTGCATGTTCTCAAATGCAACGAAGAAAATCTGTTTATTGGCAAACTTCCGAAGAAATTAAAATCAGCTAAATTTTTCGACGATCAATCAGTTGTGAAATTTAAAGAAACAGAGTTTGGGGTCATCCTGAACATTCCTGAATCAAAGAAAAAACCGGTTGATACCATCATTCAACTCGAAATGTAATCATTATCAATTTCTTATAAACTGAAAAAGCTATCTGTTCCCGGATGGCTTTTTTAGTTTATTCTGAATAAATTTTCATGGAAAATATGATTGTTTTAACAAACGACAACTCATGCATATATCTACCCACTTTTCTGATATTTTTTTGATATATTCGGAAACTTAAAAAGAACAAAACCGCGGTGGTATTGTTAAGAACAGTGTTTTCAATGAATTGACAATCACAAAAAACCAAAATATGTTTGATCTGGATTTAATTACTAAAAGTTATCAGGAATTAAGTGCTAAAATTGAAAAAGCCAGGAAGCATTTAAACAGGCCGTTAACCATCTCAGAAAAAATTCTCTATTCACATTTGTACGGCGATCAGCCGTTGCAGGATTTTAAACGTGGCGTTGATTATGTAGATTTTGCCCCCGACCGGGTTGCCATGCAGGATGCCACTGCCCAAATGGCCTTGCTTCAATTTATGAATTCAGGAAAAAATCAGACGGCAGTTCCTTCAACGGTGCATTGCGATCACCTGATTCAGGCCAGCAAAAACGGTTTGGCCGATTTGAACGATGCCATTAAAATCAACAAGGAAGTATATGATTTTCTTGAATCGGTTTCAACCAAATATGGAATTGGGTTCTGGAAACCGGGTGCCGGAATTATTCATCAGGTAGTGCTTGAAAACTATGCCTTCCCCGGAGGAATGATGATAGGAACTGACTCGCATACCGTGAATGCGGGTGGTTTGGGCATGGTTGCCATTGGTGTTGGCGGCGCCGATGCAGTGGATGTTATGGCCGGAATGGCCTGGGAACTTAAATTTCCGAAGTTAATTGGCGTAAAACTCACCGGTAAACTAAGTGGCTGGACTGCCCCAAAAGATATTATCCTGAAAGTTGCCGGAATTCTCACGGTGAAAGGCGGTACAGGCGCTATTATTGAATATTTCGGCGAAGGTGCACAATCGATTTCATGTACCGGAAAAGGAACCATTTGCAACATGGGCGCTGAAGTTGGTGCAACTACCTCCACATTTGGGTACGATGAATCGATGGAACGATACTTACGGGCAACAAACCGCGCAGAAGTTGCAGATTTGGCCAATCAGGTCAAAGAACATTTAACTGCCGATCCTGAAGTATATGCAAACCCTGAAAAATATTTCGACCAACTAATCGAGATCAATCTGGATGAACTGGAACCTTATATCAATGGTCCGTTTACTCCAGATCGTGCAACGCCCATTTCAAAAATGGCAGAAGTGGCCAAAGAAAACGGCTGGCCAACCAAAATTGAAGTTGGTTTGATCGGATCCTGTACAAACTCATCTTATGAAGACATTTCCCGCGCGGCTTCACTTGCACAGCAGGCGGTTGATAAAAATCTGAAATCAAAATCCGAATTTACAATCACTCCGGGTTCTGAATTGGTACGCTTTACCATCGAACGCGATGGATTTATTGATATTTTCAATCAAATAGGCGCAAGTGTTTTTGCCAATGCCTGCGGACCGTGTATCGGCCAATGGTCGCGTCCCGGAGCTGAAAAAGGCGAAAAAAATACGATCATCCATTCGTTCAACCGAAACTTTTCGAAGCGTGCCGACGGAAATCCAAATACACATGCTTTTGTAGCTTCTCCTGAAATAGTAACCGCAATGGCCATTGCCGGCGATCTTACATTCAATCCGCTGACCGACTACCTGATCAATGAAAAAGGCGAAAAAGTAAAGCTGGACATTCCTTCAGGACAAGAACTTCCGGAGAAAGGTTTTGATGTGGAAGATGCTGGTTACCAGGCTCCGGCTGAAAATGGCGCATCGGTAATTGTAAAAGTTGATCCGGAATCTTCCAGATTGCAGTTGCTTTATCCTTTTGCCCCATGGAACGGAGAAAATCTGTTGGGATTAAAACTGCTGATAAAAGCCAAAGGAAAATGTACCACCGACCACATTTCGATGGCTGGCCCGTGGCTTCGTTTCCGTGGTCATCTCGATAATATTTCGAACAACATGTTAATTGGTGCGGTCAATTCTTTCAACGACTCAACCAACAAAGTGAAAAATCAGATGACCGGCGAATACGGAGAAGTACCCGCTGTTCAGCGGTATTACAAAGCTTCGGGTGTTGCTACTGTGGTGGTGGGCGACCACAATTACGGTGAAGGTTCATCGCGCGAACATGCGGCCATGGAACCCCGTCATCTGGGCGTAAAAGCGGTAATTGTGAAATCGTTTGCCCGTATTCACGAAACCAACCTCAAAAAGCAGGGAATGCTCGGGTTGACTTTCGCAAACGAAGCCGATTACGAGTTAATTCAGGAAGACGATACCTTTAACTTTATTGATCTGAAAGAATTTGCACCCGGAAAGCAATTAACTCTGGAAGTAGTTCATGCTGATAATTCAAAAGACATTATCATGCTAAACCATACCTATAACCAACAACAAATCGACTGGTTTATAGCTGGTTCGGCATTGGATTTAATTCGCAAACAAAACCTTTAATTATACCCATAAATGACTAACAAAATTAAAGTATTAAACCCGGTTGTTGAGCTGGATGGAGATGAAATGACCCGGGTAATCTGGACGTTTATCAAAGAAAAACTGATTTTCCCGTACCTTGATGTGGACATAAAATATTTCGATCTGGGAATGGAAAACCGTGATTTAACCAATGATCAGGTAACCATTGATGCAGCAAATGCAATTAAAAAATACGGAGTTGGAATTAAATGCGCCACCATTACTCCTGACGAAGCCCGTGTGGAGGAATTTGGCCTTAAAAAAATGT